>CAYGPQ010000019.1:0-30803 GCA_964351775.1 uncultured Kordia sp.
GTTCCAACCGTCAACAGAAGGAGCTACTGCACGATTTGAAAGCTCACTTTTGGCAAGCGCGTCTATGTAATCAAAATCTTCCATTGGATTTTTTTGTGGTGGTTAATTGTTCTTTTAATAATTGTCGCGCTCTGAACAAACGTGTTTTTGAGGTCGCTTCTGGTATTTTTAAGAGTTCCGAAATTTCTCGGTGTGTATATCCTTCTATCGCATATAAATTGAAAACTACTTTGAATTCGATGGGAAGTTTTTCTATGAGTCGCTGAATTTCAGAAACTTCTGCTACCGGTTTTTGATAGGTTTTTTGGTGTTCTAAAATCGTTTCACTTTGATCCGAGATTAAAAATTTCTTTTTCCGCAAGAAGGTTAGACTTTCTCTAATCATGATTTTACGAACCCAACCTTCAAAACTTCCTTCCGATTTGTAGGTTTTGATGTTAAAAAACACTTTTACAAAACCATTGTTCATAACTTCTTCTGCCATAGAACGATCGGGAATAAAGTTGAGACAGGCTCCTAACATTTTGGGCGCAAGTGCTTCGTAAACTGATTTTTGCACCAGTTCATTGTTTGCTCGCAACCCATCAATGTTATGTATTTCCTCTCTTGTATTTCCCAAAAATGGTTGACCTATTAGGTGGTTTTGTATTTTTATTACTTTTAACAACTTATCGACTGAATTTCAATTGGCATCAATATAAAATCTGTACTCATTGCATAATCAATACGCACATATATGATTTGTACCGTTGCAATATTTTGATACGAAGTTATTGATAGCGGATTTGTTTGATTGTTGGCATCTTCTGCCGTTTCGTAAAAAGCAATTGTATCATCTATTGTCAATTCATCCAAGTCGTTTAGTTGAATAATGCAAGGTATGTAATCTTCAAATATAAATTCTGAAATTTCTGAGCCATCGATCGTTTCACATTCTACAAAGACCAATGTGGTGCAGTAATTTTCTTCGTCACATTCTTTCGTGAGTAAAAATGTTCCTGCGTCATTTGTAAACGTCATTTCATCGTTTGATAGAACTTGTGTTTTCCAGTCAAAATTCCAATCTTGTCCTGTTGTGTCCATATCGTTTATTGAAATATTTGTATGCAATTCGTCTTCAATAAAGTACACAATTCGCGTGCCTTCATATTCAATTCCGTTGTTGTAGAATTTTAAGGTTCCGTCACTTGCTATGTCGAATACTGCATTTTCATAGGTGTCGTCAGTATCTGTGTGACTTACAACCCAAACACATTCTTCTTGTATAATGCGACAGTTTCCTGCAATTTGATCTTGTTGCACTAAGATGCAATCGTCAATAGCTTGTTTGAGTTCGTCTTTGTTTTGAATTAAAAATTCATCACCATTATCAAGAATACTTTGAATAGGAAAACTAATTCCGATACTATTTCCGATTCCTATTCCATCTAATATGCTACTGAATTGTGGATCGCTAGAAACTACATGTTCTGCAATAGGAAGTAAGTTAGCATCAAATTCTAACAATGTAAATGAATAGAGGAATTTGATACAGGTAATTTCATCTTCTGCATCTGTTTCGGCAACACGTTCAATAAGACCGAATAATTCCGATTCTTTTTGAATTAGATTTTCAATATCGACGGTTCCTACTTCTTCATCTTCCGTTAAATCAGCACATGAAAAAGAGATAAATCCCATGAAAATGTATACCGCAATTTTTAAAAAATTATTTTTCATCATATTTTATTTTAATGTACTATTCCCAACTCGTTTTTTTTGTAGTTATGTTTTAAAAGTTTATTCTGCGTCGTACGCAATTATAGCATCATTGATAACTCTAAATGCTGCAGTTGGATCAAGCACATTATCAAAAGCGGCATAATCTATCCACACAAAACCTTCACTTCCCCAATTTTCTCCCCACGAATTGACTACTTTGAAAGCATGATATTGGTCATCGTAGCCAACAGCTAACATTGCATGACAACGACCTGTATCATATACCACATTATGTGGTCTGTACGCTGTTAGGTTGTAAACATCACCATAACCAAATTCTGCCGATAAGTATGTCGAAAGCATAATTGGTGTTTGTTGCGTGAGTAAGGTTTTCATTTCTGCTACCATATTGATTCCGCTCAAATGCTTAAAGTCACTTATTTTAAAGTTTTCAGCAGCCAAATCTGCAGCTTCGTCAGGTTGTGTTTCGCATTCGTCTGTATGTATTGGAAAATCTTCGATAGCAGGCGCACCCTTCTCTTTTAATATGGTTAGTGTCCCTTCAACAGTGGTTCCAACACATGTTCCTTGAGAGAGTAAGTTGTAAGTATATGAAGGACTCATGATGGTTTCCGATGAGTACGGTTCTCCTGACTGTATGTGTTCTTGGGTTGATTTCATGTAATATGTAACTGCCCAAGAAACGCATGAAGGTTGTTGTTGCTGATTTCCAATTGGCGGCAAAAATTCAGATAAGTCATAGTTTGTTGGTAAGTCATCTGGAATTTCTAAATTTTCTAATGAATTTGGCTGATTAATGGTGTAATTTCCATTTCCATTACAAGTGATTCCTGTTGGATACGAAGAATTATCTACTGGAGTTACTGTACCTCCACCCGTTGGGTCTGGTATTGGATTTCCTATAGTTACACTTTCATCGTCTGGAAATCTGTCATTTTCATCAATACATGAAAAAAAGAGTAATCCTGCTAGTGTAATTAATATCGTTCTTTCAAAAAACTTATCCATCTTTTTGTTTTAATGTTTCTATTTGTATAGACGCAATAGATTTTAGAAAGGTTCCCGAAAGAGTATAAAAAAAGCCTATCTTTTTCGGATAGGCTTCTGCGAACTAAGTTTTATACTGTTTTTATATGTTTTTTAATGACATGGAATCAACTCTGTAATCTTTATCAAAACCAATTACGTGTTTGTATACAAAATACACTGGCAAGTACACAAATGAACTTGTAAATAATATTCCTATTCCACAAAGTACGGCTCCAACAAGGAATGATAGGAAGCTTGACACTATAATAAGTGCAATGGTAATTCCCCATTTCTTGGTCCCTATTTTAAAGGCAACGCTAATAATATCGCTTGCGCTTAAATCTGGATTAAATGCCAATATAACGGTAAAGAAAGTAATTGGAACCATTACATAAAAGATAGGCAAGTAACAAAGTAGCATAGCGGGAATACTAATTAAGATAGAGGCTGCTACCAAAATTGCCATTTTTCTAAAATATTTTCCTTTGAGGAAGTAAAAGTAGTCATCAGAACTTACCTCATTAAAGTCTTTCATTTTACAAATTCTGTAAAAACTCGCAGATAATGCTACTGGTACTACGCCAACCATAATTATAACGCCAATCATAGCGACAATTAATAATAACACCATTGGTAATGCAATTGCTGGCGCTGCACGTTCTCCCATAATACCCATTGTGACGCCAAAAAAGCCCAAAATCATGAAAACTGGAATGTATGCGATGAGCGTTACAATAAATCCTACAACAGCTTCCAATAAGGTTTTTATAAACCCTTGCAACCAAACTTTCTTAAAAAGTTCAATAGATTCATTAAAGATATCTCCAAAAGACAATTCCCTTGCGTTTTCAATTTTTTCGAGTAAGAAATTTTTATTCATGATGATGTTGGTTAGTTAATTAGTTGAAAAACAAAAATAACAGAATTATTGGATGTCTCATAAATTCATCTGTTTTTTTAATAGGTGATTCCATTTTTGTGAAAATTTCAAGAAAGCAAAAAAGCTTGTTTTATAAAAAAACAAGCTTTCCATTGTATACTGTGTACGTATCTTATCTATAAGTTACTGAATTATAAATTCACTTAGAAGCTCAATTCCAGTGTCTGTATAGATATATTGTGTAAGTTTATTAGCGCCAATCATCAATAATTTATCTCCTAAAGGAATGACATCATACGCATTGATACTTGCATACGTTTGTAGCAGTTGTAAATTAGACACATCAGATTTATTGTATACTTTTAAGCCCGAAGCGCCATCACATATAAATAATTGATTGTCTTTGATACCCAAACCATACGGTTCATCCATAAAATAAGTAGCTTCTAGTTGCGGATAGTAAATATCTGTGATGTTTATGATTTCTAATCTACTTTCCAACATTTGCACTTCTCCTTCCATACAACTAGCGCCCGCACGAAGCGTCACATAAGCATAGTTTCCATCGACCACCACAGGATCGCAAAATTTTAAATGATCAAAGTCTGAGATATATTGCGGCGTGCTTGGTTGTGAAATGTCATAAATATACATTCCTGAGCGCGTTCCGATGAATAATTTATCATTTTCATGAAAAATAGTTTCGGCTTCCCAAGTGACATATTCTTCATTTACTTTTACAGGCGAATTGAGGTTTTGAATATCAAACACATTTATTTTATAATTATCTACTGCGTATAAATAATCATTCACAATTTTAAATCGCGCTAATGATCCGCCTGAACCCGATGCATCGTTACTTGAACCATCTAAATTTATCGTTTCGTAATCATACTGTATTACTTCTCTACGCTCGACGGTAACTTCCCAACCTACAATAATATCATTTTGGTAATTATAATCATCCCAATTAAACAATTGTGCTTCTTCAGGATATTCAATATAATTTTCAAGGACATTTTCCACACGTCCAACCATTTGTATATTATTAATATCTGCAATATTAAAAACTACCAAATCCATTCCGCTATCTGCATATAAATAATCTCCTTTTATGGAAACATCTCTGTTTAATGGGATTTTTAAGAAATTGATTTTTGATGGCTGCATAGGATTTCTATTGTCAATAATATGAACACCTATGTCTTTATCATTCACAAAAATATATTGCTGATACGCATATATTTTTCCAGATTCAGCAATATTTTGCGCTGGCAATATGGCTGTTGAAGCTCTTAATTCTTCAACAGTAAGCGTAATTGGTTTTGCAACCGTATAATACTCATATTGTTGATCATCAGAGGAACAGGATACAAAAAAACATCCTACAATTACTAAAAAAAGGTACTTAAGTTTCATAATGGGTTTGGTTTTTATTAGACACAATATAGATGCAATTTTAAAAATAGGGTTGCGTTGCTGTACAAACTATTTATATTTAACATGTCATTATGTCACTTATTTTGAAATAATCCTATCTTTGCATCTTAATTGATAAAGACTCACGGATCACATTATACTTATGGTGGAGAAGATTATAGACGAAAAGAAACAAGGAGAACGTACAGTTTTAACTCAAAATCCTACAAATACACGAAAGCTATATATTGAAAGTTATGGTTGTCAAATGAATTTTGCAGATAGCGAAGTCGTGGCTTCCATCCTAGCAAACGAAGGATTCAACACCACGGATCGTTTAGAAGAGGCTGATTTGGTCTTAGTAAATACGTGTTCTATTAGAGATAAAGCAGAACAAACCGTTCGGAAACGTCTGGAAAAATACAACGCTGTCAAAAGACTCAATCCAAAAATGAAAGTAGGTGTATTGGGTTGTATGGCAGAGCGCTTAAAAAGTAAATTCTTAGAAGAAGAAAAAATTGTAGACATGGTTGTTGGACCTGATGCTTACAAAGATTTACCAAACTTACTTCAAGAAATTGATGCTGGACGCGACGCCATCAATGTAGTGCTTTCAAAAGATGAAACCTACGGTGATATTTCGCCTGTTCGATTAAATACAAACGGAATTAACGCCTTAGTTTCTATTACCAGAGGCTGTGATAATATGTGTACGTTTTGTGTAGTTCCGTTTACGCGAGGACGCGAACGTAGCCGTGATCCACAATCGATTGTAGAGGAAATTCAAGAATTAGCGGATAAAAATTTTAAAGAAATTACGCTCTTAGGTCAAAATGTAGATAGCTATCTATGGTATGGCGGCGGCTTAAAGAAAGATTTCGAAAAAGCCTCCGAAATGCAAAAAACAACGGCGGTCGATTTTGCAAAATTGCTCGATATGGTAGCTAGAAAATTTCCAAAATTACGCGTTCGTTTCTCTACATCAAATCCGCAAGACATGCACGAAAATGTATTTCACGTCATGGCAGCACACCGAAATATCTGTAAACACATTCACTTACCTGTACAAAGTGGAAGCAATCGCATTTTAAAAGAAATGAACCGTTTGCATACGCGTGAAGAATATTTTACCTTGATAGATAAGATTCGTGGAATATTGCCAAATTGTGGAATTTCGCAGGATTTAATTGCTGGTTTCCCAACAGAAACCGAAGCAGATCATCAAGATACTCTTTCGCTAATGGAATACGTAAAATATGATTTTGGATACATGTTTACCTATTCGGAACGTCCGGGAACGATGGCAGCACGAAAAATGGAAGATGATATTCCTGAAGCAACCAAGAAACGAAGACTTGCAGAGATTATTGAACTGCAACGATCACATAGCGCATACAGAACGCAATCGCATCTAAATACAGTAAAAGAAGTGCTTATTGAAGGAACTTCTAAAAAATCAGAAGCGCATTGGATGGGAAGAAGTTCTCAGAATACGGTGGTGGTTTTTCCAAAAGAAAACTATCAATTGGGTGACTTTGTAAATGTAAAAATACACGATTGCACCTCAGCTACCTTAATTGGCGAAGCTATTGGACTTTCAGAAAATAACTAAACAGGCTTTCACTTTCGTGAAGAATCAAAAAACACAACACATGAAAAAAACTCTTTTAATCACTTCGATATTGTTAGCATTTGTATGCTTTTCATGTGACGATGAACCTTTAGATAGTGATATTGCCTTCGAAACCCCAACAACAGGTACTCCAACAGACCCGACAGATCCGACCGATCCAACTGACCCAACCGATCCGACGAACCCAACAAGTACGCTTACGTCATATACATATGATGTAACTTCAAATGTTCCAATTTTTGGTGAAATCATCACAGATACCGATTTTAATATTCAACAAGGAATTGTGGTAAGTCAAAATACAGAACTTACGATTTTTGGAATTACCGAAAACTCACTAAGCATCTATACAAGAAATGGTAATGGTGACATTATCTCAATACAAGACAACCCAGGCGGAACAGGTCAAAATACAACCACAATAACATACGCTGGCTCCAATATTTCACAAATTGAATATGACTTTTCGCTTGATAATGATGATGATTACATCTATAATTATACGTATAGTGGAAACACAATCAATAAAACTACACAAGGATCCACAGAAACCGCAACATTTACTTTTGATAGTAGTAATAGCAGACTGATAAGTATTGAATATTTTGACAATGGTGTTTCTACACAAACAGAAACCCTTAGTTATTCAACTTCTGGAAACTGTACACAGGCTGTAGTTACTACTGGAGGAACTGCCACAACGATCACATATGCCTATGATACCAATACAAATCCATTACAAACGGTTTTCCAAGACACCTATCTTTTATCTCTTTTAAATGGAGATCATGAAGACGAAATTTCTTCAATAATTGCCAACTTCCATGGAGCAAACAATTGGATTGGTGGTGACACCGTTGATGGTGCATTTAGCTTGAATCCAATGTATGATACTGACAATAAAATACTAAACAAAGGCGGAAATTATAACTTAGGAGATGGTGTAGTGATTACACAATCAGAAATATATCAATACTAGAAACATAGAAAAACATTAAAACCATACCGATGAAAAAAGCATTCTTATTCACAACAATCATTATTGCATTTTTATGCTTTTCATGCGACAATGAACCGTATGATGGCGAAATTTTTATAGAAAATCCTACGACTGGAACACCAACAGACCCAACAGATCCCGTTGACCCTATTGACCCTGTAGATCCAACAACGCCAGGAACTTCATTACAATTGGCCGATTATGATTATATCAAAAGTTTCTCTTCTACACCAGGTGACGAAACTACTTTTACTACTGACTTTGTAATTAACACAAACAATCAATTCACAGCACAAAACACAAGCATTACCATTTTCGGAATTACCGTAAATGGAGTTGGGAGTGTGATTAGAGATCAAAATAGTAGAGTTACAGAAATCCGAACCACAGTAAATGGCGTCATCATTAATAGAACTACGGTCTCCTATATCTTAGACAAAGTTTCACAAATTGCTTACGAAGATTTACAAGATGCCGTAGACAGTTTCACATTTACGTTCGTTCACAATAATAACGTGATTACGCGTACGAAAGAAGGAACAAATTTTTCTACAAGATTCACCTTTGATGCGACCACTAGTAAACTTATCAATAGAGAAACCATGGAAAATGGCGCCGTAATCAAAGCGGAAACACTTTCTTACGACAACTCCGGAAACCTAACGTCTACTGTTTTTACAGGTCAAGACGCAAACACGTTTACGTATACATACGACACAAATACAAATCCGTTGCGCAATTCGCTAAACGATTTATACTTGTTTTCTATCTTAAATGATGAATACGACGATCAATACGAACATTGGCAAGCAGCTATATACAGTACTAACAATTTAACAAGTGCTACTACATCACAAGGTAGTTCTAACCTAAACGTTCAGTATGACGCAAACAATAGAATTATCAGCAGAAACGGAACCATTTTTACATCAGTTCCAACAATTTCTAATGATGTAACAATTACAATTGACGAAACATTTCAATACATAAATTAAAAAAATAACAACAAACACATGGAATCCATTCAAGCGATCAAACAACGTTTTGGAATCATTGGCAACGATGCTGGACTCAATCGTGCTATTGAAAAAGCCATTCAAGTATCGCCAACCGATATTTCCGTGTTGGTAACGGGTGAAAGTGGTGTTGGAAAAGAAAGCATTCCAAAAATCATTCACTCACTTTCTCACAGAAAACATGGAAAATACATTGCTGTAAACTGTGGTGCCATTCCAGAAGGAACTATCGATAGTGAACTGTTTGGACACGAAAAAGGTGCGTTTACAGGCGCTACACAAACGCGAAGTGGATATTTTGAAGTTGCCGATAATGGAACGATCTTTTTAGATGAAGTTGGAGAATTGCCACTCACCACACAAGTTCGTTTACTAAGAGTTTTAGAAAATGGAGAATTTATCAAAGTTGGTTCCTCTAAAGTACAAAAAACAGATGTTCGAATTGTAGCAGCAACCAATGTAAACATGTTTGATGCCATCAAAAAAGGGAAGTTCAGAGAAGACTTATACTATCGTTTAAGCACGGTAGATATCGCGCTTCCACCATTGCGCGCGCGCAGAGAGGACATTCACTTACTCTTTAGAAAGTTTGCTTCTGACTTTGCCATGAAATATAAAATGCCTTCCATTCGTTTAGATGAAAATGCTACGCAACTATTAATAAAATACCGCTGGAGCGGAAACATTAGACAACTAAGAAACGTAGCAGAACAAATTTCTGTTTTGGAAGAAAACAGATCTATTACCGCAGAAACACTCAGTCGCTATTTACCAAATACCGCTGGTAATTTGCCAGCAGTCATAGAAAGCTCAAAAAGTGAAAGCGATTTCAGTTCGGAGCGTGAAATTTTATACAAGGTGCTCTTCGATATGAAAAGTGATTTGAATGACTTAAAAAAACTCACCATGAAACTAATGCAACATGGTGTTTCAGAAAAAGTCAAAGATGAAAATGAAAGTCTCATTCAAAAAATTTATGGGGATGATAATGAAGATATTTCTCATGAAGAAGAAGTAGAAGATGCTCCAGTAAAACTACTGCCCGCTTCTTCAGATGTTACCATACTATCTGAAGCAGATAAATATCACTTCGCAGAAGAAATAGAAGAAGAAGAAACACTTTCATTACACGACAAAGAATTAGAATTGATCAAAAAATCATTAGAGCGCAACAAAGGAAAACGAAAAGCTGCCGCAAGAGAACTAGGAATTTCGGAACGTACATTGTACAGAAAAATAAAACAATTTGATTTATAAAAATCGCATGCAAAAAATAAAAATAATCATCGCCACGCTCATCGTAGCAATCACTGTAGCCAGTTGTGGTGTATACAACTTTACAGGAACAGGAGACTTGAACGCCAAAACATATCAAGTAAACTTTTTCCAGAACAATGCTCCCATTATTGAACCTGGATTGGATAGAGATTTTACACTTGCCTTGCAAGATTTAATCCTAAACCAAACAAGTTTAGATTTGGTAAGAGCCAATGGCGACTTGGTATATGAAGGTGAAATTGTAGAATATCGTGTATCACCAATGAGTGCAACGTCAAACAATACTGCCGCACAAAACCGATTAACCATTGGTGTACAAGTACGTTTTACACACAAAAACAGGCCTGAAGATGATTTTGACCAACGCTTTTCGTTCTTCTTTGATTATCCAGCTACCTCGCAACTATCAAGTGTACAAGCGGCGGCGTATCTAGAAATTTTTGAGCGTTTAACACAAGATATTTTCAACGCAAGTTTAGCAAAATGGTAACATGAATATTTCTGATTTCACATATCTATTACAAAATCCAAAATATATCAATGTTTCGCAAACCGAAGCAATTGCAGCGATTACGAAAGAATTTCCATACTTTCAGGCTGCGCGTGTGGTACACTTAAAAGGATTAAAAAATCAGGATAGCTTCAAATACAATCAAAGCTTAAAAACAACTGCTGCTTACACCACAGATCGCAGCATTCTATTTGATTTTATAACTTCAAGAACGTTTGAGCAACATGAAATTTCGAATTCCATCAAAGAAATTGAAACCCAAACAAATGAAATTGAAGTGGATGTTGATGAAGTAAAAGTGGATCAAAATCTTCTTATGGAAGATGCCATCAAAACAAAAATTCAGGAGGCGAATGCCATTCTCGATCCAAATTTATTTCAGCCAAAAGTAACACCTGTACCAATTGCAGCAATTACCGAAACACCTCAAGAAAAAAAGAAGGAAAAAAAGGAAAAGAAAAAACACAAAGAGATAAAAGCAGAAACGACTACAGAAGAAACTGCCGAAGAAACATTACAACTTGGAAAACCATTAGCATTTGAAAAAAGTGAAAAGCACTCTTTCTCGGAATGGTTGCAATTGACAAGTCTAAAACCAATTGATAGAACTGCTGAAAAAGAAGCCGTCCAAGAAGCAAAAACAGCGGCAAAAAAACCTAAAACAAAGGCTTTAAAAGAAGAAAAAGCAAAAAGATTTGATCTTATAGACAAATTTATTGACAAAAAACCAAAGATAAAACCCGCAGCAACAACTGAAAAAATAATCAACCTAGCAAGCGAGTCAAACGTAGACCAGTCCTTACTTATGACGGAAACTTTGGCGAAAGTTTATTTAGAACAAAAGAAATATAAAAAAGCAATTAAAGCTTATGATATTTTAATTTTGAAATATCCAGAAAAAAGTGGTTTCTTTGCAGACCAAATTCGAGCAATAAAAAAATTACAACAAAATAATTAGTACAAATGAGTTCAACGTATTACATTTTCATAATCTTAATCCTTATCGTAGCATTTTTATTAATGCTAGTAATAATGGTACAAAATCCAAAAGGTGGTGGATTATCTTCTTCTTTTGGTGGTGGCGGAAACCAACAAATTGGTGGCGTACAAAAGACAACAGACTTTTTAGATAAAAGTACGTGGGCTTTGGCTACTATTTTAATTGGATTGATCTTAGTAACAAATTTCACAAACCTAGGTAGTGCTAGTAATAAATCTAAAATTACAGGAGATGTAGTTCCAACTACACAACAAGATACTACTCCTGCAGCTGATGACACTAACACATTAGATACAACAAAAAAAGAAGGACAATAAAAATCCTTTTTTATCATATAAAAAAATGCCAGCTTATGACAAGCTGGCATTTTTTATTTCAATTTGTCAGCATTCGCATCATGGCACAATTTCTGTCTACATGCTAAGCACAAATAAGAACATAATTAATCAAATTAAATATTCAATACAATGAGCAAAGTTAATATCAGACCACTCGCGGATAGAGTTTTGATAGCCCCATTGCCAGCAGCTACAAAAACTGCTTCAGGGCTTTATATTCCAGATTCAGCGCAAGAAAAGCAACAACGAGGAACAGTAGTTGCTGTTGGATCGGGTAAAAAAGATGAACCAATGACAGTAAAAGTTGGTGATACGGTTCTTTACGGAAAATTTTCTGGAACTGAAATCAAGTTCGAAGGAGCTGATTACATTGTGATGAGGGAAGATGACATTTTAGCAATTATTTAATTGCAACGCTTTTAGCAGATTACACAATATAGTACAATAACTCTAGCCAAAAGCAAATAGCGAATGGCTAACAACTAAAAAAATATGGCAAAAGATATAAAATTTGATATAGATGCTCGCGACGGATTAAAACGTGGAGTAGATGCATTAGCAAACGCAGTAAAAGTAACCTTAGGACCAAAAGGAAGAAACGTAATTATCAGTAAATCATTTGGCGCGCCATCAGTAACAAAAGATGGGGTAACCGTAGCAAAAGAAATTGAGCTAGCGGACCCTTTAGAAAACATGGGAGCGCAAATGGTAAAAGAAGTCGCTTCTAGAACAAATGATTTAGCTGGAGACGGAACAACCACTGCAACCGTATTAGCACAAGCAATTGTAAAAGAAGGATTAAAAAATGTTGCCGCTGGTGCAAACCCAATGGACTTAAAAAGAGGAATTGACAAAGCAGTGATTGCAATTGTTGAAGACTTAAACAAGCAAGCGAAAAAAGTAGGCGATTCTTCAGAAAAAATAAAGCAAATTGCTTCTATTTCTGCAAACAACGATGAAGTTGTTGGTGATTTAATCGCGAAAGCATTCGGAAAAGTTGGAAAAGAAGGTGTCATTACGGTTGAAGAAGCAAAAGGAACAGACACCTATGTAGATGTTGTAGAAGGAATGCAGTTTGATAGAGGATATTTATCTCCATACTTTGTAACCAACTCTGAAAAAATGGAAGTGGAACTTGAAAGTCCTTATATCTTATTATTTGATAAGAAAATTTCTTCCATGAAAGATTTAATGCCAGTATTAGAGCCTGTAGCTCAAACTGGAAAACCATTATTAATCATTGCTGAAGATGTGGATGGAGAAGCATTAGCTACGTTAGTCGTAAACAAACTTCGTGGAGCATTAAAAATTGCGGCGGTAAAAGCGCCAGGATTTGGCGACCGTAGAAAAGCAATGTTGGAAGACATCGCAATCTTAACAGGCGGAACCGTAATTTCAGAAGAAAGAGGTTTCACCCTTGAGAATGCTACCATTGATATGTTAGGAACGGCTGAAAAGATTACCATTGACAAAGACAATACAACGGTTGTAAATGGTTTTGGAGATGCTGATATGATCAAAACACGTGTTGGACAAATCAAAGCACAAATAGAATCAACTACCTCAGACTACGACAAAGAAAAACTACAAGAGCGTTTGGCTAAATTAGCTGGCGGTGTTGCTGTTTTATATGTGGGAGCAGCTTCTGAAGTAGAAATGAAAGAGAAAAAAGACAGAGTTGATGACGCACTGCACGCAACAAGAGCAGCCGTAGAAGAAGGAATTGTTGCTGGTGGTGGAGTTGCCTTAGTTCGCGCAAAAAGTGTATTAGAAAAAATCACAACAAACAATTTGGACGAAGTTACAGGTATCAAAATCATTGCGCGTGCTATTGAAGAGCCGTTACGCACGATTGTTTCTAACGCTGGTGGCGAAGGAAGTGTTGTCGTTTCAAAAGTAATGGAAGGCAAAAAAGACTTTGGATACAATGCTAAAACAGACGAATATGTAGACATGCTAAAAGCTGGAATCATTGATCCTAAAAAAGTAACGCGTATTGCTTTAGAAAATGCAGCTTCTGTTGCAGGAATGATTTTAACCACAGAATGTGCGTTGGTTGATATCAAAGAAGAAAACGCTGGTGGCGGAATGCCTCCAATGGGCGGCGGAATGCCAGGAATGATGTAAGCATCAATATCCTATAAAACTTAAAAACTCCAGAATATATTTTCTGGAGTTTTTTTATACAGCATTATTTTGGTACTATTTTTGCGACATGTTTGAAAGAAAAAACATTAAAACCAAACGCTATGAAGAAAAACTATCTATTACTATTTTTAGCTCTTACCACAATTTTTAACGTATTTAGTCAGCAAGAAAAAAACATTGAAGACGAATACGCCGCCTATTTTACACTGCCCAGGGAAGCTTTGTATGTACACTTAAACAAAACAAGTTATTTTTCAGGAGAAGAAATTTGGTTCAAAGGATATACCTACGACCAAAAAAATCAATTGACATCAAAAGCGACTACAAATATTAATGTGGGCATATATGATGAAGCAGGAAATCAAGTTAAAAAAGCACTATTCCAAGCTGAAAATGGTGTCACACAAGGAAATTTTTTAATCGATTCTACTTTTGTTGCTGGAACCTATTACATCAAGGCGGGAACCAATTGGATGAAAAACTTCAAGGAAAATGATGCCTACATTCAGAAAATCGAAATTTTTACTGAACAAATAGCGAAAAAAGATATTGTTTTCACCGATGAACAGTTCGATTTTCAGTTTCTTCCAGAAGGCGGACATATTGTAGCCAACACATTAAGCAATGTAGGCTTCAAAGTCATTAACAATCAAGGAAAAGGCGTTGCAGTTTCTGGAATTGTGTACGATGAAAACAAAAAGCAAGTCGCTTCCTTTGAAGGAAATCCGTTGGGTATGGGGAAATTTTTATTTCAACCAAAACCAAATCATCAATATACTGCTGAGATCAAATTAGAAAACGGAACGATTCTTACCGAAATATTGCCAAAAGCTAAAGAAACGGGTATTTCGATGATTGTCAACAATCCGTTTCCAGACAAAATTATCATCAATTTCAGCACTAATAAAGAAACCTTAGCGTACAATCCATCAAAGCAATACAAAGTACTCATCCATCAAAATGGAAACCTTAAAACCCTTGGATTAAAATTTCAGGATTCCACAGAAAAAGTAATCAGTGTTCCAAAGAAAGATTTATTTAAAGGTGTCAATACCATTACTGTTTTTGACAACGATGAAAACCCAGTGTTAGAACGCTTATTTTTTAATGATTACTTCGTGAGGAAAGCAAACATTAATGTTTCAAAATTAAATACGATCAAGGATTCTATATTACTTTCCATCAATGAATTGGCATTACAAGAAAATGCAACTATTAGTGTTTCTGTTTTACCAGAAATGACCAAAAGTTACAACCCTACGCACAACATTCTTTCCAACTTTTACTTAAAACCACATATCAAAGGTTTTGTGGAAAATCCGCAATATTATTTCCAAGATATGGACCGAAAGAAAAAGTATGAATTAGATGTTTTATTACTCACACAAGGTTGGAGTCGGTATGAATGGAAAACAATTTTTGAAGAAAAGCCAAATGGATTGAATCGTTTTGAAAATGGAATTACCGTTCGCGGAAAAGTAAATAAACCAACTACTGGTATCGATCGCTTATTTATACATTCAACAAAAAACCAATCGGCTCAATTTATAGAACTCGATAAAGATCAAAACTTTACCATCGATAATTTCTTTTTAGAAGAAGGTGAGGAAATTCGATTCTCGTACACTGATAAGAAAGGAGTTTTCAAAAAACCGAGTATGTATCTTCGATTTATTGTTACAAATAAAGAAGATCAAATATCTGAAGTGGTCTTAAACGATACAAAAATAGCGAATACAACAACTGCAAACTTCTCACTTCCTGAAGGTTTTATTAGTGCTAACGCAGAAACACTTGAGGAAGTTGTGATAGAAGGAGAGAAAAAACAAAAATATAGAGATCCAATTTTAAAAAATGGCGTGGTAACTGATATCACAATTGAAGACTACAATCGTTTTTATAACATTACAGACTTCATTGCATTTAATGGTAACTATCTAGTTTCTGAAGGCGTAGGTAATGTTTCCATTCAAACCAGAAGAAGCCCACGTGCGACACCCACAATTTTTTTCAATGATGTTCAATTGTTCAACTTTAGTATATTATCTAACTTTTCTACGGCAAACGTAGAGCGCATTATCATAGACAGAAATGGTTTGGGATATGGGATGAATGCAGGTTTTGGTGGTGTCATTAAAATTTACACACGTACTACATCACTATTCAAAAGAGGTGCTGGCGAAACAATGTACTTAGGTTCCAAAGCTCCTTTGGCTTTTGCAACTGCTAAAAAATATTATGCTCCAAAATACGCTTCCTTCCAGAACGATATTTTTCAAGAATATGGAGCTATTTCATGGATTTCAGAATTAAAATTAGAAAAAGCGCAAGCAAATAATTTTAAAATACTTGATACGAAGACAGATCGCATTACATTATTTATTGAAGGAATTTCAGAGAATGGCGATTTAATTTCTGAGCAAAAAACGATTCAAGTTCGCTAACACTTCGATTTTCGCTTAGTGTGAACATTTGGATCTTATACCAAAGTACTGCTTTTAACAACTTAAAAGCAGTGCTTTTTTTTATAAACATTAGGATATTTTTAAGAAAGTAACTACTTACAATCATGTATTTTTACACTTTAAAACCAACCGATTCAACATGAAATACAAGTACCTATACCTTTTTATTTTTCTGCTAAGCACTGCAAGCATTTTTGGGCAACAAGAAAAAACCGTCGAAGACGAATACGCAGCATATTTCACACTACCAAGAGAAGCGTTATACATCCATTTAAACAAAACAACCTTCCTAAAAGGAGAAGAAATTTGGTTTAAAGGCTATACATACGATCAAAAAAATCAACTGACTTCAAAAGCGACTACAAATATCAATGTGGCTATTTATGATGAAAAAGGAAAACAACTTAAAAAAGCGTTGTTTGTGGCCGAAAATGGTACAGCAAGAGGAAATTTTCTTATTGACTCCACCTATACTTCTGGCACCTATTACATCAAGGCAGAAACCAATTGGATGAAAAATTTCAAGGAAAACAATGCGTTTCTCCAAAAAATAGAAATCATTGCCGAAGAAACCACAAAAAAAGATACCACTGAAAAAGCAGCACAGTACGATTTTCAGTTTCTTCCAGAAGGCGGACATATGCTGGCAAATACTAAAAATACGATTGGTTTTAAAGTCATTAATGAAGATGGAAAAGGTGTGCCTGCATCAGGAATAGTGTATGATGAAAACAAAAAAGAAGTAACTTCATTTCAAGGAAATGGATTGGGTTTGGGTAAATTTTTATTTCAACCAAAAGCGAATCAACAGTACACTACTGAAATAAAATTAGACGATGGAACTCTGCTCAATCAAGCGCTACCAAAAGCGAAAGAAAAAGGAATTTCTATGATTTTAAACAATCCGTTTCCAGATAAAATAATCATCAATTTTAGCACAAATGAAGCAACATTAAAGGCAAATCCTTCCAAAAAATACAAAGTATTAATTCATCAAAACGGAAACCAAAAAACAATTGCACTTACGTTTGATAATACAACGGAAAAAACCATAAGTGTGCTAAAAAAAGAGTTGTTTAAAGGTGTGAACACAATTACGGTTTTTGACGATGACAACAATCCTATTTTAGAGCGATTATTCTTCAATGATTTCTTTGTAAAGAAAGCGAATATTGTCGTTTCAAAACTAAATACAATCAACGATTCTATTTTACTTTCCATTCGTGAATTGCAGTTGCAAGAAAACGCAAACATTAGCATTTCTATATTACCAGAAATGACCAAAAGTTACCGCCCAGATCACAATATTGTTTCAAATTTCTATTTAAAAACACTTGTAAAAGGTACGATAGAAAATCCGCAATACTATTTTCAAGATATGGATCGAAAGAAAAAATATGAACTTGATATTTTATTGCTAACTCAAGGTTGGAGTCGTTACAATTGGAACACTATTTTTGAGGAAAAACCAAATGCTTTGAATCGTTTTGAAAACGGAATTACCATCACAGGAAAAGTAAATCGCCCAAATTCGGGCATTGATCGCATATTCTTATACGCAACTAAAAATCATTCTGCTCAATTTATAGATCTTGACAAAGATCAAAAGTTTACTATCAGTAATTTCTTTTTAGAAGAAGGCGAAGAAATCCGTTTTTCATACATGTCAGAAAAAGGGATTTTCAGAAGACCTAGTATGTATTTACGTTTTAGTGTAGCAGATGGAAAAGATAGCATTTCGGAAGCTGTTTTAACCAAAAATTCAACCATACAATCAAATTCAACAGACTTTCAACTACCTGAAAATTTTTTCTATGACAATTCAGAAGAGTTAGAAGCGGTTATCATCAAAGCTGAAAAAAAGGAACAAAAAAGAGATCCTATTTTAGTCAATGCAAAAGTAACTGAAATTACAGAAGCTGAATATGCGCGCTTTGCAAATATTACCGATTTAATACAATTTAATGGTTACGAAGTTTCGGAGACTATGGGTAGAGTCGTAATTCGTACAAGAAGACAACCTGTAGCTTCTCCTATAGTTTATTTTGATGGCGCTCGATTGAGCAGTTTAAATATTCTGTACAATTTATCAACTGCAAATGTGGAAAGAGTTGTTATTGATAAAACAGGTTTAGGTGAAGGTATGAATGCTGGTTTTGGTGGTGTTATCAAAATTTATTCACGTAAAACACCTTTACTAAAACAAGGAGAATCTGATAAAATGTACACCAGTAGCACCGCGCCAATTGCGTTTACTGCTGCCAAAGAATATTATGCACCAAAATATAGTTCGTACCTCAACAATACGTTTGAAAACTACGGCGCTATTGCCTGGATTCCTGAATTAAAATTGACCAAAACGCAAGCTGCCACCTTCAAAGTGTATGATACGCGTACCAAAAATATCACACTTTTCATTGAAGGAATTTCAGAAAATGGCGATTTAATTTCTGAAAAAAGAACCCTTCAAGTACGCTAATACTTTGACTCCGATCAGTGTGAACGCTTCGATAAAGTTTATCTTGAGCTAAAGTCAAAAGGCTCATTTCTTGTTTTAATTAAAAAAAAATAAGTATCTTTATTCCACTAATAATTACAAACTATTGTTTTTCGCTATACATAAAATCATAGGTTGTATTGGTAAAGAATTCCCATTCTTTAAAAATTTCTAAAAAACGGACGTCTAATTTCAATTGAGAAAACCGTCATTAAAAGTGAATTTGTCCCCACAAAATTTACTTTAGAAAAGTTAAACCGATTAACCCATGTTACCTATGAAAAAGCAGTACCAACTATTTTTTGTCTTCTCACTAATTTCATTATATGCTTTTGCACAAACTGAAAATTTCGTTAGTGAACGTTACCAAGCACATTTTAAATCTTCTCAAGAAGAAACCGTATTTATCCACTTGAACAAAACCACCTATTTAGTAGGTGAAGAAATTTGGTTTAAAGCCTATATTTTTAACAAACGAAATGAAGAAATTTCAGGGATTTCCACCAATTTGCACGTGGGTTTGTATGATGAAAATGGCAAACAAATACACAACGAGTTATTTCGCATTCGGTATGGATGCGCCAATGGAAGCTTACAACTAGCCCAATCTATTAACTCTGGAACCTACTACATAAAAGCCGCGACACAGCAACTACTGGATGAACAATCTGCGGAAGTATTTATTGAAGAAATTACCATTTATGGTAAAGACATTCCTGTTCAAAAACTAACAGATTCAGCTCCTAAAAAATACGACATTCAGTTTTTACCCGAAGGCGGACATTTAGTAAAAGGTGTGGAAAATACCGTCGCCTTCAAAGCGATCAATGAAGAAGGAAAAGGTGTTTATGTCAATGGAGCTATTTATGATCCAAACGGCAATGAAGTCACTACGTTTGAAAGTAATCATCTAGGTTTTGGCGTTTTTAAAATCGTCCCTGAAACTACCATTCCATACAAAGCAAAAATCACTTTTGAAGAAGATAAAACGAGCGAACAACTGCTTCCAGAAGTCGCAGCAACAGGAATTTCCATTCAGGTTGATAATTTAGTGAAAGACACTTTGAAAATTTCGCTCAATACAAATCCAGAGACGTTACGTAGCATTGTTTCAAAAGAATACACACTTTTAATTCACAAAGATGGCTGGGCTCGCTCCATGCCTTTTTCGTTTAAAAATACAGAAACCGTCGCTTTATCGATTCCTCGAAACAGACTCTTTAATGGTGTAAATACAATTACTTTATTTGATGGTAAGATACCTATTTTAGAACGGATGTTTTTCAATAGAAAAGTAGTCAAACAAGTCTCTGTCATGGTCAAAAAGACACAAACAGAAAATGATTTTTCTAAATTCTCATTGTATTTAATCAAAAACAAATATGGAATTAGAGATGCCAATGTAAGTATTTCCATTTTACCAGAAACGACCGAAGCTTATAATCCGGCAAACAATATTTTTTCTAGTTTCTATTTAAGACCATACATCCGTGGAGAAATTGAAAACCCGAAGTATTACTTTCCAAACAAAACAAAAACCAAAAGAAAAGCATTGGACGCGTTACTCATTACACAAGGTTGGAGCAAATACGATTGGGCAGCAATTTTTCAAAATCAGCAAAAAAAACTTATAGCTTCGAAAGGAATTACCGTTAATGGAACGGTAAATTTTCCCTTAAAAGGAATCAAAGGCATGTTTTTACACGACACTAAAGATCAAAAGGCACAATACATTCCTATTGATGACGAACGAAAATTTGTAGTTTATAATTTATATCCTGAAGTGGACGAAAAATTACGTTTCTCCTACATAAGTGATAAACAAGAGTTTTCGCAACCGAAATTGTACATGCAATACAATGTCACTAGCAAAAAAGATGTGCTTCCCGAAAATGCAGCGATCGATCGTGTTTTTACCAGTAAAAATAACCTCTTCAGACTTCCAAATGGTTTTTTTCCTTCAGATGCAGAAGCATTAGACAAAGTGGTTTTGAACGCTAAAAACAAAAATAAGAATGAAATAAAAGATCCGATGATGGTAAACGGTAAAGAAACAAAAGTTACCGAAGAAGAATATTTGCGTTTTGCAACCATTAGCGCATTTATTCAAAATAATGGTTTTGAAGTTATTGAAAACCCTTTATTCTTAGGAAGAATAAATATTGTTACCAGAAGACCACTAACACTTAATGGAATTGTATCTCCTTTAATATTTCTCGACGGCAACCCCTTGACAAACTTTGATATGTTGGCCAACTTTTCTATGGCTAGAGTAGAACGAATTATTATTGATAAATCTGGTTTGGGTTATGGGATGCGTGCAACTGGCGGTGTCATTAAAATATTTACAAGACAAACACCGTTAACAGAAACCACCACTGCTCGAAGAGATTCTTTTGTATACAGTGTACCGCCAATAGGATTTAGTGTAGCCAAACAATATTATGCACCCAAATACCAATCGTTTTCAGATGATACCTTTATGAAATATGGTGCTGTCGATTGGCGACCAAATATTTACATTCCCAGAAGAGGCTCGTATGATTTCATTGTAAAACACAAAGAGTTAAAAGGAATTACGATGTTTATTGAAGGAATCTCTAAAGATGGAAGCTTGATTTCTGAGAAAAGAACGATTACATTAACCGACGATGACGAATAACACTTCGGCTCCGCTCTGTGTAACACATTTCTAACACCTAAGTTGTCTAAGAGATTCCCGTCTAAGCGGGAACGAGCCTACACTTCTTCATGCTTAATTTTTCGCTGATAGTAAAAAGCAGGCAATAAAATCATGACGAATAATGGTTGAATCAAGAAGCGGCGCACGTAAAATGTGAGTAAATAATCGTGTTTCAAATCGTGTTGAATCAAGTAAAAATACAACGCGACTAAAATCACGAAAGCAACCACGTATAATCCGAAAGAAAACTTTACTACATGACGGTTTTCAAACGCGATGTAAATGATTCCTAAGGAAACAATCATGTTCAATCCAAACCTAAAAATATGATTCAAAAACAACAACCAAGCGTTGTATTCGGGAATATTTGAATGTAAATAATCGTCTTTAAAGAAATCCAAAAATGGATCATAAAAAAGTTCGTTTTCGAATGCTCTTATCAATACGAGCAATCCGAAAAGAAAACCAATGACAATATATTTCCAGACTTTTTTCACAGGTTTATAGTTGATTATTTTTTTGAAAATTTTTGCACCCAAAACATCCACAGCAAAAATACCATTCCGTAAATAATGGTCGGAAATACAATATGATGCAACATGTATTCGTGTTCAGGGAATCGATACAATCCAATTCCTAAAATAACAATTCGCAACAAGTTAGCGAGATACACCAACACACTTCCAACAAGAATAAAAAGGATCGTATTTTTCAAGTTTCCTGTAAAGGCAATCACAAAAGTGATGAACAAAATCAATACACTGATAGAATTGCAACCTTCTACAATTCGTCCCACATAATCATCATGCACCAACAATTTCATAGTAGGTTCTGTTTCGTGCTGAACAACTTCGGCTTCATACCCAAACGCAGCAATGACTTCTTTGGTTTGTTGTGCTACAATTCGCGTAATTCCATCGGGTTCACCTTCAAAATTAGACAAATATAGGCTGTATACAAACGTTAAAACGGCGTATACAACAAAGAATTTTATCATAAATCCAAGAGCAGATTTATAGCGTTTAATACTTTCTAACACAATTCTAATTAAAGGTCAAACCGATACAAACTTACTGTAAAAGCAATTGAAAATCTCACATTTTGACTAAATTTTGTCGGATTCGTTTTTTAAGTGACTTTATTCGGTATTTCATGAAAGCTAATTCTATTTTTTTCGACTATTTTTGCCATCATTAAAAATTAGCATTCATGACATTAGCAACCTATAAGCCCGAAATCGTATCTATCATATCCAATTCAGAACTTTCCGTAGACGAACGCATGACCAAAGTATGTGAATTACTTCAAGAAAATATTTCACATTATGATTGGGTTGGATTTTATTTTAAAAATGGCGACAAGCCTGAATTAAAACTACGCGCATTTGCAGGTGAACCAACAGATCACACGATCATTCCATTTGGAAAAGGAATTTGTGGACAAGTCGCAATTTCGAACGAAAATTTCTTAGTACCTGATGTAAAAGCGCAAGACAATTACATTGCGTGTAGCATATATGTAAAAGCCGAAATTGTAATTCCGTTATTCGTAAACGGTGAGAATATTGGTCAAATTGATATTGATTCGCACACGCCAGATCCTTTTACCAAAGAAGATGAAGAATTCTTAGAATTTATCAATGCGAAAGTGGCGGAGATTTTGAGTTAAGCACGCCGAAAACAATATTAAATTCAAAATAAGGAAGAAATAAAAAACAATATTTCTTTATTTCTGCTATCTATCTCATAATAAGTTGAATTTCTATGTTTTTTTCTTTCAATAAGAAGGTGTTTTTTTAGTGTTAATTATTACTTTTGCAGCTTCACAACAACACACTAAACAACACAACTCTAATGAATTCCCAGAAACAAGCAACATCAGCTTTAATTTCAGTCTTTAGCAAAGACGGATTGGCACCTATTGTTGAAAAACTGCATGCGCTAAACATTACCATTTACTCTACGGGTGGCACAGAAAAATTTATCAAAAATCTTGGTATTCCTGTCGTTCCTGTTGAAGATGTAACTTCATATCCTTCTATTTTAGGCGGTCGCGTAAAAACATTACATCCAAAAGTATTTGGAGGAATTCTAAATCGTCAACACAACGAAAGTGATGTTGCTGAATTAGCACAATACGAAATTCCGCAAATTGATATTGTCATCGTCGATTTATATCCATTTGAAAAAACAGTAGCTTCTGGCGCAAGCGAATCTGATATTATTGAAAAAATTGATATTGGAGGAATTTCATTAATTAGAGCTGCCGCAAAAAACTTTGCTGATGTACTTTGTGTATCTTCTGTGAACGATTATACAAGCTTTTTAGACTTATTAGAAATTCAAGAAGGGCATTTTTCCATAGAAAACAGAAAAGCTTTTGCTGCAAAAGCATTCAACATATCTTCACATTACGATACGGCAATTTTTAATTACTTCAACAGTGATCATGAAATCGCAGCATTAAAAGTGAGTGAACTAGAAGGAAAAGTATTGCGTTACGGAGAAAATCCACACCAACGCGGATTCTTCTTTGGGAAGTTTGACGAAATGTTTGATAAATTACACGGGAAAGAATTAAGCTATAACAACTTATTAGATGTAGATGCGGCTGTAAACTTAATGAACGAGTTTACAAACGATGATCCTACATTTGCGATTCTAAAACATAACAATGCCTGTGGTTTTGCAACACGAGCAACCATTCATCAAGCATACATAGATGCCTTAGCAGGCGATCCTGTTTCTGCTTTTGGTGGAATTTTAATTGCAAATACTACGATTGATAAAGCAACGGCGGAAGAAATTCACGATCTTTTTTGTGAAGTGGTAATTGCACCATCATACACGGATGAAGCTTTAGAAGTTTTGAAAGGAAAGAAAAATAGAATCATTTTGATTCAGAAAGAAGTTGCCTTGCCAGCAACACAAGTTCGCTCCTGTTTGAATGGTGTGTTAGTACAAGATAAAGATGCAAAAACGGATGCGTTAGAAGATTTAACATACCCAACCAACAATAAACCAACAGATGCACAGTTAGAAGATTTGCTGTTCGCTTCAAAATTGTGTAAGCATACAAAATCAAACACGATTGTGTTAGTCAAAAACAAACAATTGTGTGCGAGTGGAACAGGACAAACAAGTAGAGTTGATGCGTTGAATCAATCCATTGTCAAAGCAAGGAATTTTAAATTTGATTTAGATGGAGCTGTCATGGCAAGTGATGCGTTTTTCCCATTTCCTGACTGTGTAGAAATCGCAGGAAATGCAGGAATTAAAGCGGTAATTCAGCCAGGCGGATCTATAAAAGATCAATTGAGCACCGATTATTGTAATTCAGCTAGTATTGCAATGGTATTTACAGGAACAAGACACTTTAAACATTAATTTTTTTGTACCTTTATAAGTCACGAAAAACGGAATTATAAACGTACACAAATAGCAACTATAACAAATGGGATTTTTTGATTTCTTAATTGAGGAAATAGCAATAGATTTAGGAACCGCAAACACACTGATCATTCATAATGGGAAAGTGGTTGTAGACAGTCCATCCATTGTCGCCAGGGACAGAATCTCTAACAAAATTATTGCTGTCGGGCAGGAAGCTGCTCGTATGCAAGGAAAAACCCATGAGAATATCAAAACCATTCGTCCATTAAAAGATGGAGTGATTGCTGATTTTGATGCGTCTGAGAAGATGATTAGTATGTTTATAAAAAACATTCCGGCACTCAAAAAGAAATTATTTCCGCCTTCACTTCGTATGGTTATTTGTATTCCTTCTGGAATTACAGAAGTAGAAATGCGTGCGGTAAAAGAATCTGCTGAGCGCGTTAACGGAAAAGAAGTGTATTTAATACATGAACCAATGGCAGCCGCTATCGGTATTGGCATTGATATTATGCAACCGAAAGGAAACATGATTGTGGATATCGGAGGTGGAACTACCGAGATAGCCGTGATTGCTTTAGGCGGAATTGTTTGTGACAAATCTGTGAAAGTAGCCGGGGATGTATTTACCAATGATATTGTATACTACATGCGTACGCAACATAACTTGTATGTTGGTGAACGTACCGCTGAAAAAATAAAGATTCAAATTGGAGCTGCAACAGAAGACTTAGAAGTTCCACCAGAAGAAATGTCAGTACAAGGACGTGATTTGTTGACAGGAAAACCCAAGCAAGTGCAAATATCATATCGAGAAATTGCCAAAGCCTTAGACAAATCAATTTTACGTATTGAAGATGCTGTCATGGAAACCTTATCTCAAACACCTCCAGAATTAGCTGCGGATATTTACAATACAGGAATTTATCTTGCGGGTGGTGGATCTATGTTACGTGGACTTGATAAACGTCTGTCTCAAAAAACAGATTTACCAGTATATATTGCGGAAGATCCTCTGAGAGCAGTAGTACGTGGAACAGGAATTACCCTGAAAAACTTAAGTAAATTCAAGAGCATATTGATCAAATAAGAATACAAAAGTAGATGCAACAGATTATTAATTTTTTGATAAGGAATAAAAACTTTATTCTCTTCTTGCTGTTGCTGTTTATTTCGCTTGTTTTTACGATTCAATCGCATTCCTATCATAAAAGTAAATTTATCAATTCTGCCAATTGGCTTACGGGCGGCGTTTATGAAAAAGCCAATAATGTTTCTTCCTATTTTTCATTACAATCTGAAAATGAAAAATTAGTAGCCGAAAATCGCCGATTGAAATCTATTTTATACAACAAAAAAGACAGTTTGGAAATTCTTGAATTTATTGATAGCACTTCCTTTCCGACGGATTATTTGTTCCGCGCTGCAAAAATCACAAAGAATAGTTATGCTAAACCGAACAATATCATTTTGATTAACAAAGGTGCTGCTGATAATTTGACAACCGATATGGGCGTGATTACTTCAAACGGAATTATTGGTGTTACTGATCGCGTTGGGAATAGTCATACGACGGTCATTAGTATCCTAAATTCAATCTCTAAAATTAATGCACAATTAAAAAACACCAATCATTACGGCACATTAACTTGGAATGGAGAAAATCCAAACACCGTACAATTGGAAGATGTTGAAAAACTCGCAAAATTTAAAATAAGTGATACCATTATTACTGGCGGAAACTCTACGTTGTTTCCAAAAGGTATTCCCATTGGAATTGTAAAAGACTTTACCCTCAACACGACCAAAAACTTATATGATATAAACGTTCAATTATTTAATGACATGACCAATTTGGAGCATGTATACGTAATTGAAAATTTACACAGAGAAGAAATTAATAACTTATTAGCTCCTGAAAATTAAATGGGTTCTGTTGTATTTTGGAATAGTCTCCGGTTTGTTGTAGCGGTCTTAGCGCAAGTATTGATATGCAATCATATCAATTTCTTAGGGTACATCAATCCGTTGGTATATATCTATTTCATTTTTCTATTTCCTTTCAATGCAAACAGAAGTTTGTTTTTAGTGCTCGCTTTCGCTTTAGGATTAACTATTGACTTGTTTTCAGACTCAGGTGGCGCAAATGCCGCAGCCTGCTTAATTATTGCTTACATCCGCCCTTTTGTGCTACGATTTGCATTTGGAATCAGTTACGAGCATCAATCTATAAAACTAGAAAAAACAGCTTTCGGACAACGAATTGTATACATTACCATCTTGGTAGTAATCCATCATTTCTTTCTTTTTTTATTGGAAATTTTTAACATTTCTAATATACTCCTTACGCTAAAAAATACGTTATACTTTAGTATCTTTACAATTCTAATCATCACATTATCAATAAGTTTATTTAGTAGAAAAAAATCATGAGGAAACTTTTGTTATACCTTGTTGTCATCTCTGTTGGAGTCATTTATACAGGAAGGCTCTCCTATCTTCAAGTGTTTAATGAAAATGCCGTTGCCACAACGTACCTAAATGATAGTGCTATTAAAACCATTTACGATTATCCCGAACGCGGATATGTATACGATAGAAACGGAAATCTACTCGTAGCCAATCAGCCATCGTATGATGTGATGGTCATTCCAAATGATGTGAGAGATTTTGATAGAACTGAGTTTTGTAAATTATTACGGATTTCTGAAGAAGAATTTGAAAAAAAATTACAAAAAGCTAAAAACTATTCTTGGCGAATTCCATCGGTTTTTGTTCCACAAATGGCTAAGAAAGAATATGCGTTTCTTCAAGAAAAAATGCACCGTTTCAAAGGTTTTTATATTCAAAAACGTTCCATCCGTAATTATCAAACTGCGGTTGGCGCCAATGTATTAGGTTCGATTAGTGAAGTGAATGATGCAGATTTAAAGAAAAATCCCGAATATCAATCGGGAGAACTCATTGGACGCACCGGAATCGAAAAATCGTATGAAGACGAATTGCGCGGTACGAAAGGCGTCAAATATCTTCAAAAAGATATTCACAATAAAATATTAGGTCCGTTTGAAAATGGACAAAACGATACACTTCCCGTAAACGGAAAAGATATTAAAATCACGATTGATAGTAAATTGCAAGAATACGGTGAAAAGCTAATGATTAATAAACGCGGTGGAATTGTTGCGATTGAACCTTCAACGGGAGAAATACTCGCCTTAATTTCTGCACCAAGCTACAATCCAAATTTATTAGTCGGGCGCGAACGTTCCAAAAACTACAATCTTTTACATTACGACTCTATTAATAAACCACTGTATGACCGAGGCTTATTAGCTTCGTACGCGCCAGGTTCGCCATTTAAAACCCTAAATGCGTTGGTTGCGCTGCAAGAAGGTGTACTCACTCCAGAAACCATATACACGTGTCATCACGGGTATGCTTACGGAAGAGGCGGACGAAAAATGGGTTGCCATTGCGGAAGCGGAAAAAGAAACATGATTAGTGGTGTTGCAAAATCGTGTAATGCGTATTTTGCCAATGCCTATCGTCAAATTATTAGTAAATATGATACGCCACGCGAAGGAATGAATGTTTGGAGCAGTCATATTAAAAGTTTTGGTTTGGGTGATTATTTTGGGAATGACTTGTCTACGGGACGCGCAGGAAGAATTCCCACAGGAGATTACTACACCGACAGCTATTTTAAACATAATAAATGGCATGTATTAAATACGATTTCAAATGCTATTGGACAAGGTCAAGTAGAAGCAACACCGATTCAGTTGGCTAACATGACGGCAGCGATTGCCAACAGAGGTTTTTATTATACACCACATATTATTAAGGAAATTGACAATCAAACTATTGAAAATAAACATTTCACTGAGAAAAAATATACAACCATTAATACAGAGCATTTTGAACCTGTAATTCAAGGAATGCACGATGTATTTAGTATGCAAAAAGGTGGAACTGCTCGTTTTTTAAATGTTCCGGGTATTGAAATTTGTGGAAAAACAGGAACTGCCGAAAACTTCGCCATTATTGAAGGAGAAAGAAAACAATTAACCGATCATTCTATTTTTATTGCGTTTGCACCAAAAGATAACCCAAAAATTGCCATAGCTGTTTTTGTAGAAAATGGATATTATGGTTCGCGTTGGGCAGGAAAGATTTCTAGCTTGATGATTGAACTCTACTTAAAGGGTGAAATCACATTAAAGGATATGGAAAAGTTGGTGTTAGAAAAAAGCTTGGAAGAAGAATACGCAAAACCATTGAGCGGAAAACCATTTACCATCAATGAGTAGAGAAGTAAAATTTATCAAGAAAATCGATTGGCTTGCCATTCTCCTCTATTTTTTATTGGTCGGAATTGGTTGGATAAATATTTACTCCGCTTCTGTTACGGATACTTCAGCTGGTATTTTTGACATGACCCAATTGTACGGAAAACAACTTGTTTTTATTGTCACAAGTATCCTATTAATCATTCTTATTCTATCGATAGAAGCCAAATTTTATGAACGGTTTTCGAGTATTATTTATATCATTGGACTCATGAGTTTACTAGGGTTAATGGTATTTGGTAAAAATATAAATGGTGCCACTTCTTGGTATTCCATTGGAAGTTTCACGCTTCAACCTTCTGAATTTGCAAAAGCTGCGACTGTACTTGCATTAGCAAAATTTCTGAGTGACATTCAAACAAACATCAACGTTTTTCGCGATCAGTTGATTGCCTTTGCCATTATTTTAGCACCACCTGTGCTCATTATGCTGCAACCCGATGCGGGAAGCGCCATGGTCTATTTAGCATTCTTTTTTGTATTATATAGAGAAGGCTTGCCTTCCATTTATTTATGGGTTGGTTTCTCACTGGTGCTACTTTTTATCACTACACTCAAAATTGGGTATATCTATACAATTATTGCGACATTCATTTTAGGGTTAGCATCTGTTTTTTTCTTCTTTAAAAAACAACTGAAAAGACAACGAAAAACAACCTTAGCATTGACTTCTTTGGTAGCTGCGATCGGATTTATTTTAGCGGTAAATTATATCTTTTATAATATATTTCAACAACATCATCGCGATCGTTTTACCTTAGTTTTAGGCTTAGAAAAAGATCCTGTAAAGCTTGAAAAGATTCGAAAAACCTTTGGTTTCAATACCAATCAATCCGAAATCGCCATTGGTTCAGGTGGTTTTTGGGGAAAAGGTTGGCAAAAAGGAACACGAACCAAAGGTGATTTTGTTCCTGAACAAGATACCGATTACATTTTTACTACCGTTGGTGAAGAATGGGGATTTGTTGGAAGTTCTATCGTAATTTTTCTTTTTATAGCATTGCTGCTGCGAATTTTACATCGCGCTGAGCAACAAAAAAACAAGTTCAGTCGCGTATATGGATATAGTGTCGCCGCCATCCTATTCTTTCACTTTGCCATTAATATTGGAATGGTCATTGGACTCTTTCCAACCGTTGGAATTCCACTGCCTTTCTTTAGTTATGGCGGATCGGGACTTTGGGGATTTACCATTTTACTCTTTATTTTTATTAAGTTGGATGCGAATCGGATTAATGAGTGGTAATATCTTTTTTACTTTCTCTGAATAAAAGATTATTGACCGCTTCGCTGAAAGAATCAAGACTTGAGGTTAACTATATGAACATCTCATGATTCAATTTTTACTTCTTATCAAATTATGTTTCTAAAAACTGTTACAAAAACGTTAAGTAAGGATTTCCCGTAATCGTTTTTGGAAGAGTTTTAGTACTTTCTTAC
>CAYGPQ010000019.1:30903-51349 GCA_964351775.1 uncultured Kordia sp.
TTTTGGAAGAGTTTTAGTACTTTCTTACTATGCTTAACCAAAAAATTAAATCATGTTAAAAAGTATTTTAAATTTAGGAACTGTTTTAAGTAAAAAAGCACAAAGTCAAATTACAGGTGGTACTTGGTCACAAAACCAAAGAGAGTGTGAACGTTGTGGCGGTGGATGGTTTGCTCCATTTTGTCTTTTATCAGTGAACTCTCCTTGTGCATCATAATATTTTGGGAGCGAACTTAGGTTCGCTTTCCTTTTTTTTAATAAATACTCTTTATTTTATAAATTGAACAGTGAAGTCTTTAAAAAAAGCCCTCCATACTTCGTACTTCAAAAATACTTTCTATCTTTAGCTATCTGTATTATAAATTTTTATTTCCCCTACCAAAATTGAAATAAATTAGATGGAACATATTATCCTTTCTTTGTTAACGAATAATAGCTATTTAGATGTCGATCGCGAACGTTTGAATCTGCAATTATTATCACATCCTGAATATCCAAGTTTAAAATCGATTACCGATACGTTGGATTATTTCGAAATTGAAAACTTAGCTGCTACGGTGCCAAAAGAAGCATTGTCGCAAATGCCTACTTCATTTTTAGCGCTTATCAACGGCGAAAATAGTGACGAAGTGGTGCTTACTGAAAAAAAACGCGGTATGATACATATTACATACCCAGACGAAAAGAAAGAAAAAATATCCGAAGCCGCATTTACAGAACGTTGGACAGGAACTATCATCGCAGTGGAAGCACTTGAAAAAACAATCAATGCCAAATCTATTCAAACGGCATTGCCATATTTTATTATTGCCGCTGTTGCTTCTACGAATGTGATACTCAATTTCAGTCTTACCTATTTATTATATACCGCGTTAACCTTGGTTGGCTTGTACATAAGTGTGTTAATTATCCGAGAAGATTTAGGTATTAAAAGTAAAGCTGTTGCCAAAGTTTGTGGTGCAATTTCAAAAAATAGTACTTGTGGCGACGTCATTAATACCGCAGGAAATAAACTCTTTGGAATTATCTCTTTAAGTGATACTTCATTTGTGTTTTTTGCAGGACTATTTTTGATTTTATCTTCTATTGGTTTTCACCAAACGACACTTTTAGGATTGTCATTAGCGGGACTTCCCATTGTACTGTATGCATTGTATCGACAAGGAGTTGTGTTGAAAAAATGGTGCGCGTTGTGTTTATTAATCGCAGGAATTTTAGTGTTGCAAACTGCATTGTTAGCGAGTACTTTCAGTTTTATTTGGGTATTAAATTCAGCGTATATCGCGAAAGCTATTGGCATCTTCTTATTGATTTATATCAGTTGGATGTATTGCAAATCGTATTGGGAAAGTCATGAGAAGTTGGCTACTACCGAAACCGATTTTTTAAAATTTAAGCGAAATCCTGAGCTGTTTAAAACCATGTTACAAGAACAAAGCGTATTAAATACAAAGGTGATTCCTGAGCAATTAAGTATCGTATTTGGAAATCCGAATGGCGCTATAAAACTTCAAGGTGTTACCAATCCGTTGTGTGGTTTTTGTACGGCTGCCTTTGAATCATATGATAAATTGATGACTACCTACGGAAATGATATTCGATTAGAGTTTATTTTTAATGTGCCGCCAGATGCTGAAAATAAGAGCACGCAAATTGCTTCCCGATTGGTTGATTTGTATTTACAAGATCCTAAAAAATCATACGCTGCTTTAAAAGCATGGTTTGGAGATAGAGATATTGATACATGGCATAAAAACTTTGGCTATTCTGAAAATCCAAAAGCTTTGGACATATTAAATTCACATCGCGAATGGTGCAATATCAACGATGTACATTATACACCAGCAAGTATTTTGAATGATAATTTTTTCCCAAGAACGTATGAGGTTAAAGATTTACCGTTGTTTATTCAGGATATGATTTTAGAGTCGCAACAAGAGGAAGTTATTGATTAATTATCTCTAAAACTCCATTGCTTATAACTTGTAGACGCTTCTAATTGATTTTCTTTAGCATCTTCTAAAACTGGAAAGAAATCAATTCCGGTACGTTTTTCTATTTCGTCCACGGAGACTACAAATTCATATAAGGGTTTGTTAGAATCTTTGTGTGGCAGTAAGAAAGCAATCATTTTGGTGGTTCCTCCAGAATTGTCCAATAAAATCTTGTAAAAGTAATTCGGTACTGCTACATCTTCACTTCCGATCGTTTTTAAACCACTTTCTAAAATTCCGCCTGTAACCACATATACACCATCGTATTTCTGTGCCCAATACCGTACTTTTTGCTCCAATCGGTTCCATACACCCGCATTAAACTCATGTTCTTGAGGTGAAATATTGCTCGTTAAAAAGGTTTCTGTAAAGGCAGCTTTCGTATATTTTCGATCTGCCGCAGGACACAAATGCCCACGATCATAGCCTGATTTTTTGTAGTTTCTCCAATGCGCAGATTCCGTGGTCACGGCTTTGTCAAGTTCAAAATATGGACGTTTAAAATCAGTATAGACAACTTGATTCTTTTTCAATTCGTATGCAACCCATTCTGCCTGTTCAAAAGCTTCATGGTACGACAACGAATAGCCTTCGTGATGCACAATTTGTCCCGTGGTAGAATTTGGTAAATAATAATTATTAGTCAACGACTTTGGTTCGCTGTCTGTTGTTTGTTTTTTAGTCCCGTGAATTTCAACATTCGGGTTGTAGCTGTTTGCTTTTTCGTTTTCACCATATTTTTCATAGACTAAAAATGCCGCGCCTATAAATAATACTAATAATGGATATATTTTGTTTCTTTTCATTTCGACTTCGCTCAATGTGGCGGGTTTTGGATTTTTATCTCAACTTTGCTTGATTTGTTTAATTAGGAATGCTTTTACATTTTCAAATTAACACATTGGTACATTGTTATATTGGCACATTAATTCTTCACGTCTAACGCATCACGCAACGCGTTTCCGATCAACATAAACGCCATCACCAAACTCATAATGGCAATTCCGGGAATGATGGCTAAATACGGTTTTCCAAGAATGATGTAACTGTAATGGTCTTTAATCATTGCTCCCCAACTTGGCATCGGTGGCTGTGCTCCTATTCCTAAGAAACTTAAACCGCTTTCTATTAATATAGCTGCTGCAAAGTTTGCTGCCGAAATGACAATGACTGGCGCCATAATATTTGGTAAGATATGCTTGATGATGATTCTAAAGTCGTGATAACCCAAGGCGCGCGCTGCGGTAACATATTGCATTCGTTTGACACTTAATACTTGCCCACGCACAATTCGGGCAACCTCAACCCACATGGTGAGTCCGACCGCAACAAATACTTGCCAAAAACCTTTTCCCAATGTAAGGGTAATAGCAATAACGAGTAATAAGGTTGGAATAGACCACGTAACGTTGATAATCCACATGATGACAGCATCTATTCTTCCTTCAAAATATCCTGCCAACGCACCTAACGCGATTCCGATTAACAACGAAATAAATACAGCGACAAAACCAATGGTAAAGGAAATTCGCATACCGATCAACATTCTACTCAATACATCTCTTCCATATTTATCAGTGCCTAAATGAAATGTTTTTTGTTGAATGAATTGTGCTAGAATTTCACTTGCTTTTGTGAGTGTTGGAAAGGAAGTTAGCGGAATTTCTTTTTCGATTCCTGTAACAACGCCATCTGAATATTCAGTGATAAAGAGTGTATTTTCTTCGATCCGATAGTTTGAGATTGGAATTTCAGTCGCGGTGTTTTCTTTCCCAAAAAAAAGAGTACTTATGTAACTTTCTTTTGTTGTTCCCGCCGAAGGAATCGTCAACATTTGCACAGAAAACCCTGGTTTTTTTGAGTGAATAGACAAGTGCATTTGGTTTGCATTTTTGGTATCATCGGGTGTGAACAGATATGCAAAGACAACAATAAATGCGCAGATTACAATAAAACAAAAACTGAAAACGCCCCAAAAATTCTTTTTGAATTTCTGGAGCGCTAATTTTGTTAATGAATTTGAGTTTTTACTCATTAATATCTTGGTGTTAACCTTTTACAACAGATCGTTTTCTCTTTTTGATGTTGTTGAGTTGAATGTCTCCTAATACGTTGATAGCTTCTTCTACATACACATCTTTTGCTAAATCTTCATGCCACGCTTGTCTTTTGTTTTTCAACGTAGAATCTTTTTGCATCAACAATTCTTCATACGGCAATGACGTAAATGTCAATTGTGTGTTATAGTCTGAAAGTGCTTTGAATCTTTTTGCATAATTTTCATCTTCGTCTGCTTCTTTTTTGTATGCTGAATAATTCAATGGATATTCGTTATCATCACGTCTTTTCTTAATCCACCTTGCATTTTCTTCAATTAATTTTAATTGCGAATTGTCTGCCATACGTTCTTTACTTCTACTGATGGTTTTCTCATAATCAATATAACCATCCCAAACATCGTACTCTGCTGGCTCAATTTGATCCCAAGGTAATGGATTTTCTTGATCTTTTTCACCGATGTCAATAAAACTATATCTATCTACAACTACCACATCACTTTTTACACCTTCTAATTGAGTAGATCCACCATTGATTCTGTAAAACTTCTGAGTAGTTAATTTTAAAGCACCCACGTTTCCATCGCCGCCTTTCACAAATCGGTTTAAGTCTACAATATTTTGAACGGTTCCTTTTCCGTAAGTTTGCTTGCTTCCAATAACAATGGCTCTTTTGTAATCTTGCAATGCTGCTGCTAAAATTTCAGATGCAGATGCAGATAATTCGTTTACTAAAATTACCAACGGTCCATCCCATTGAATACGACTGTCTTCATCTTTTAAAACTTCTTTTCCATCCACAGAGCTTTTTACTTGTACCACTGGGCCATCTTTGATGAAAAATCCAGCCATATCTACAACGGTTTTTAAAGATCCACCTCCATTATTTCTTAGGTCTAATACTAAGCCTTCCATGCCTTGTGCTTTTAGGCGCTCGATTTCTTTTTTTACGTCGCTTGCAGCATTTCTTTTGTTGTAATCTTCAAAGTCTACATAAAACTTAGGCAAATTGATCACTCCAAACGTACGTGCTCCTTTTTTGACCACCGCTGATTTTGCATAGGTTTCTTCAATTTCAACCAAATCTCTTTTGATTGTAATCAATTCAATAGAACCGTCAACTTTTTTTACCGTGAGGCTCACTTTTGTTCCTTTGGGTCCTTTGATGAGTTTTACAGCATCATCCAATCGCATTCCTACAATATCAATTGGCTCTTCGTCTTCTTGCGCTACTTTTAAAATAACATCACCTGCTTCTAATTTTTTGCTTCTCCAAGCAGGTCCACCAGAAATGATTTCGAAGATTTTTGCACCTTCTGTACGTTTTTGCAAACGCGCTCCAATTCCTTCAAGCGTTCCTGACATGCTCATATCAAAACGATCTTTATCTTGTGGTGCTAAGTATGAAGTATGCGGATCAAATTCTTCCACAATTGCATTTATGTAAATACTAAACCAATCTTTACGTTCTAAATCATCCATTAAATCATAAAACTCTAGGTATGTTTTTGAAGTAGATTCACGTGCTTCTTTTTCTAAGGTTTCATCGTCTTTAATGACATAAGCTTTGTCCTCTTTCTTTTTGTTTTTTTCAACTTCGAGTTTGATATCATAGTTTGCCAAGGTAGAAAACTTCAATTCTTTTCTCCAACGCTCTTTTAATTCGGAGACATCACTCGCAAATGTTAGCTTTTCGTAATCTCTATTGATGGTTTCATCTTGTGTGAAGTCAAATGGAGATTGCAATACTTCTTGTTGATACTTTTTAGATTCATCCATACGCTTTATCAAACGCGTGTACACTAAGCTAAAAAACTGAACGCCCGGTTCTTTGATTTCATCGTCAATCTTATCCTTGAACTCGCTAAAATCTTCAATGTCAGATGCTAAAAAGTAACGCTTCATCGGATCTACGGATTCGATAAAGTCGTAGTAAACATTTTCAGAAAACTCATCATTGATATCTTGCGGGTTAAAGTGCCATCTGCTTAGTACATAAGAAATGAGATCAACCAACGTTTTATCTTGTTCTGGATCATCAAATGATTTTTTGGCAAAGCCACAGGACACCATTGCAAAAATCAACAGTGCAACTAAATATATTTTATTCCTTCTCATAAACACTTGTATTTTCGACATTTTAATTTTTTTCATTCACATAGACTAGCATTGTATACACTCTCAATTTCAATACGAGATACAGACAGCTACTAATTCTTTTTAATTTTCTACTAAAATAAAGAAAAAACCATGCCGTTTTTTAACATTGTTACTAATTTTTTGTTAAAGATAAAATGGCATGTATGTAAACGTTAAATTGTGTACTTTAGCAACTCAAAATGAAGCACTTTTTTTATGAGAGATAAACCGTTAATTTTAGTTACCAATGACGATGGTATTACCGCACCAGGATTGCGTGCAATGATTGAAGTTATGAACGAATTGGGCGATGTATTTGTCGTAGCTCCTGATAGTCCACAGAGTGGAATGGGACATGCAATTACTGCCAATTCTACTATTTATTGCAATGATATTACCATTGATGATGGTCCACAAATTGAATATGCAAGCTCAGGAACGCCTGTGGATTGTGTAAAACTTGCTGTGAATGAAATTTTGAATCGCAAACCAGATATTTGTGTCTCTGGAATTAATCATGGTTCTAATTCTTCCATCAATGTCATTTATTCAGGTACTATGAGTGCTGCCGTTGAAGCTGGTATTGAAGGAATTCCTGCGATTGGCTTTTCATTATTAGATTATGATTGGGAAGCAAATTTTGAAGCAGCTAAGAATTATGTGAAGAAAATTACGAAAAAAGTACTCAGACACGGTTTGCCAGAAGGCGTTGTATTGAATGTAAATATTCCTAAATTGAAAGAGAAAGAAATTAAAGGAATCCGTGTTTGCAGACAAGCCAAAGCTTATTGGGAAGAAGATTTTGACAAACGTACAAGTCCGCAAGGAAAACAATATTATTGGCTTTCTGGGAAATTTGTAAATCAAGATAAAGGCGAAGATACAGACGAATGGGCATTGGAAAACGGATACGTTTCCATCGTTCCTGTAAAGTTTGATTTAACTGCGCATCATGCTATACAAAACCTTAATAGTTTAGGATTCAATGAAAAATAAAGAAGTAATTATTGGCGTTATTATTGGATTGTGTTGTACAATTCTAGGGACGCTTTTGTGGATGTCATATATTGCCTATACTCAAAATGCTACTTTGGGAGTTATTTGGGATCGCGGCATTCGATCAGGAGGAATTAGTTCGATTGTTGTGTACGGAGCAGCCTTAAATTTTGTTGCCTTTTTTGGGTTTTTAAAATTTAATAAAGAAGCCAGAGCAAAAGGCGTATTAATTATCACCATTTTTACGGCTATTCTTGTGATGGCGTATAAATTGTTTGCATAATCTTAATTATGAAGTACTATATTATTGCAGGAGAAGCTTCGGGAGATTTGCATGGTTCTAATTTAATGAAAGCCATTGCATCACAAGACCCAACTGCCGATTTTAGGTTTTGGGGCGGCGATTTAATGCAAGAAGTTGGCGGTACTTTAGTGAAGCATTACAAGGATTTAGCCTTTATGGGATTTGTGAAAGTGCTCATGAATATCCGTACCATTTTAAAGAATTTTTCTATCTGTAAGAATGATATTGATACCTATCAACCCGATGTCATTATTTTTATAGATTATCCAGGATTTAATTTGCGCATTGCAAAATGGGCAAAAGAAAAAGGCATTCCAACACATTATTATATTTCTCCACAAATTTGGGCTTGGAAAGAAAACAGAATCAAAGCTATTAAACGTGATGTGGACGCGATGTACGTGATTCTTCCGTTTGAGAAAGATTTTTACGAAGAAAAACATAACTATCCTGTTCATTTTGTTGGCCATCCATTGTTAGATGCTATTGCCGGCAGAAAACCGATGGATCCGAAACAGTTTACCGCTGAATTTGGCTTGGATGAACGTCCAATTATTGCGCTACTTCCCGGAAGTAGAAAACAAGAAATTACCAAAATGCTCAGCGTGATGCTTTCCGTAGTAGACGATTTTCCAGCATATCAGTTTGTCATTGCTGGCGCGCCAAGTCAGGAGAAATCATTCTATGAAACCTTTACAAAAAAATCTGCGGTTCACTTCGTGAGCAATCGTACGTATGATTTGTTGACAGTTTCGCATGCGGCCTTAGTGACTTCTGGAACAGCTACCTTGGAAACTGCCGTTTTTAAAATTCCTGAAGTGGTTTGCTATAAAGGTAGCTGGATTGAATACGAAATTGGCAAACGCTTGGTCAAGCATATTAAGTATATTTCATTAGTCAATTTGATTATGGATAAGGAAGTGGTGACCGAGTTGATTCAAAATGACTTCAATACAAAACGATTGAAAGCTGAGTTGCACAAAATTCTGGACGAAGCCAATCGCGCAAAATTATTTACAGATTATTATACCTTAGAGCAAAAACTCGGTGGAAAAGGTGCGAGCAAGCATGTTGCAAAGCTCATTGTTGAAAAAATTAAGTAAATTACCGCATGATAAAAAAATTACTTCTCCTTCTCCTTGCTGTTTCTGTGGTGTCTTGCGGTTCTTCTAAAAAAACATCTTCCACAAGAACTGTTAATAAAAAAACGACTCGTGTAAAAACGACAAAATCATCAAACCGTTCTGAAAAAACAGCTAGTAAAGCCACTGCTATTGTAGAAACGGCGCTTGCTTACAAAGGAACACGCTATAAATTTGGCGGCACTACCAAAAAAGGTATGGATTGTTCGGGATTGATGTTTACTGCTTTTGGAGCGCATCAAATACAGTTACCTAGAATTTCGTATCAGCAAGCAACACGTGGCGAACGCATTCAGCTTAGTGCTGTACAAAAAGGCGATTTATTATTCTTTCAAACAAATAAAAATAGAAAACGCATCAATCATGTTGGTTTGGTGGTTGAAATCAAAAAAGGTGTTATCAAGTTTATCCATTCTACAACTTCAAAAGGTGTGTTGATTTCCTCTTTGGAAGAACGCTATTGGAAAAATGCTTTTACCGAAGCGCGAAGAGTGCTTTAACTAATTGTTTGTTCGTTTTAAGAAGTAGATTCTATGCTTTAGCCGTTTTAACACAATTTTACGACGCTTACGAAAAATAATTGACGCTTATACAATTGTTTCCTATTTCCTGAATTTTATTTGCTACTTTATATTCGTTTTTAACTGATTTTAGACCATGAAGTGGCTCCATTTTACCATCACAAAACTTACTTTTTCCATCATTTTCGGTATTCTGATTGGTTACTACGGTAGCATTTCTTGGGCTATAAGTTGTCTTATTTTTGGCATTTTCTTTTTTACGTTGTGCATTTTTTTCTGGATAGCTCGAAAGCAATTTTTACAAACGATTGGTTTTGGTTTGATAGCACTTTTGACAACAATCAGCTTAGGAATTGTCATTGAGAATTTTCATGAAGAGAAAAATCATGATACGCATTTTAGTAAAATTTCAGGAGTCGAAACTATTCAAGTCCGCATTCGCGAAGTTTTAAAACCGAACCGTTATTACGATCGCTATGTTGGTGAAATTGTGCAGGCGAATGAACGTGTAGCTTCTGGAAAAATCTTGCTCCATATTCAAAAAGATAGTATTTCAAGACCTTTACACGTGGATGCAGTTTTGTATACTGAAATGTTACCAAAAGAAATTAAACCTGCATTAAATCCGACTAATTTTGATTATAAAGCGTATTTGAACGATCGGTATGTATATCATCAACTGCATTTGAAACCTTCAAATTTTATACTTGCCAAAACACATCCAACAAGCATTTATGGCATTGCAGATGCAATTCGAACTCAGATTCATGAAAATTTAGTAGATCGCGGCTTTAAATCCGATGAATTGGCGGTTGTAGAAGCCTTATTGTTGGGACAACGACAGCAAATTTCAAAGGAATTACAAACCAATTATGCAAATGCTGGCGCCATTCATATTTTGGCAATTTCCGGATTGCATATTGGAATTCTCGTTTTGTTGTTGCAATTTTTATTGAATCCGTTGATCCGATTTAGAAATGGAAAATTTATAAAATTGCTTTTGATGGTTTGCATTTTGTGGAGTTTTGCCATTTTATCAGGTTTGTCGGCTTCGGTTGTGCGCGCCGTAACGATGTTTACCGCCATTGTGGTTGCTTCACATTTTAATAGACAAACCAATACGCTTCAAGTACTCACGGTTTCTATGTTTTTCTTGTTGCTTTGTAAACCTCATTTTTTGTTTGATGTTGGTTTTCAGTTGAGTTATGCTGCCGTTTTCGCCATTGTTTGGTTGCAACCTTTGTGGAAAAAGTTATGGAATCCGAAATCGTTTCTACCAAAATCATTTTGGAGTTTACTTACGGTTAGTTTTTCGGCACAATTGGGCGTTTTGCCATTGAGTTTGTATTATTTTCATCAGTTTCCTGGATTGTTTTTCATTGCCAACTTGACCATTATTCCTGTGCTTGGAGTTGTCCTGATTTTAGGAATTTTAGTGATTCTGCTTGCTTATTTTCAACTATTACCCGATTTTTTAAGCGTAGCTTATATTTTTATAATTCAACAGATGAACGCTTTTGTTTCTTGGATTGCGTCTCATGAACAGTTTGTGCTTGACGATCTTTTCCTCAGTTTGTATCAAATGATTGGTTGTTACTTAGTGATAATTGCGTTTGCGCAGTATTTCCATCTCCCGAAAGGGAAACAGTTAAAAATAGCGTTATTCAGCATTTTGGTCTGTCAAGGTTTGTGGATGTTGGATCGTTTTCAACAAACGCCGACGGAAAATTATTTTATGGTTTTTCATCAGACAAAGACCTCCATTTTAGCCAAACAACACGGAACTTCTTTAGCAGTATTTCACGAGTTGGATAGTATTGCTTTCGCGAAGAATTATGTGATTCAGAATCAAATCGAAAATCAATTTATGAAGACTGTTTCGTTGAATCGTTTACAGCATGTGTATCTTTTGAATGATGCGTATTTGTTACGTATTGATAGTTTGGGTGTGTATCAAATTCCAACCTTAAAACCTAAATATGTATTGTTGACCAATTCGCCAAAGATCAATTTGAATCGAATGATTTCGGAACTTCAACCGAAATATATTATTGCTGACGGAAGTAATTATCGAAGTTATGTGAATCGTTGGGAAGCTGCTGCGCAAACACAAAAAATCCCTTTTCACTATACAGGCGAAAAAGGATTCTTTTCTATTTCTTTACAGAAGTAAACTTAGCTTTTGAATTCATATACGAACTCGTTTTGATATTTTTGCCAAGCTTCTTTTGATTTGACTTCTTTGTATTTGTCTGTTTTGAAAAGTTTCAAGTAGACTTCTAATTGTTTTGGCACTAAATACCCTGAAATTGGTGCAATCAGCTTGAAATCATCATCAAAAAACACCATCGTTGGATACGCGCGAACGCTTAAGTATCTTGCAAATTGATGCTGTGCATTTCTTTTATTTTTCTTTGCAGGATCGTAATTTGGATTTGTGAATGTATTTCCTTCAAAAGTTACACTTGCATCACCTTCCGCATTGAATTTGATGGCGTAATAATTCTCGTTGATATATTTCGCCACATCCGGATTTCCAAACGTGTTTTTGTCTAACATTTTACACGGTCCGCACCAATTCGTATATACATCCATGATAATTTTTCTTGGTTCCTTTTCCATAAGCTCTTTCGCTTCTTCTATGGTAACCCAATTAATTTCTTGTGCATTTAGTGCTGTAATACTTACTAAAACTATACTTACGAGTGCTATTATATTTTTCATCTGTTTGTTTCTTTTTCTTATCATTTGCAAAGTTCGTGCCTTTTTTTGCACAAGTTACGAATTGAGTTTGAGATGTAATATCATTTACCGATTGAATTTACCGCAATAAAACGCCCTTTTTCTCTTTCTATTTTATTATAAAAATAAACCGTAACTAAGGCTATGCATGATTTTTATGCTTCATATAAAGAAAAAAATCATCATTTTCTTTTACGATAAATTCAATCAATAACTGACATAAAAAAGCGCTTCCTTTCGAAAACGCTTTTTTAGAATTTATGTTGTTTTACACGTTATTTGACTCCGTGCATTAGTTTTTTAATTACAGGTGTCATAACAATTGAGAAAATTGCTACTGCTACAGATACTAAAGTTAATATCCAGAAGAAATAACTAATTCCATTCTCATCTGCAATTTTATCTATGTTTTCACCGAATTTCCCAGCTCCTTTCATTCCAATAGCAACTGCTAAATACCAAACTCCAAACATGAATGCAATCATACGTGCAGGAACTAATTTTGATACATACGAAAGTCCAACTGGCGAAATACATAACTCAGCCATTGTATGGAATAAGTAAACCAAAATCAACCATATCATACTAACAGATGCAGTTTTTGCTCCTGGCTCAATTCCCATAGCACCAAAAGCAACACATGCCATTCCTAGTGCAAGTAGTAACATTCCAATACCATATTTCATGTTTGCATTTGGATTGTATTTACTTTCCCATAATTTAGAAAATAAAGGCGCCAATGTTATAATGAAAAGTGAGTTTAAAACACTAAACCAAGTCGCTGGAACTTCTGTTAGCGGAGTTGTTACTTTTTCAATTTTCAAAAATTCCAACGTTGCATCTGATAGTTCCAGATATCCCGCAGTGTAGAAATCTTTTGCTAACATCCAAATTGCTATTATCCAAACGATAATGAAACTTATACTTAGTATAATATTCGCAATTGAATACAGTTTAAAAGTTTGCTTAAATAATAAATATAACACCCAAGTTATGATGGCTAATGGAATTATAGTCATTAATGAGTTTCCAATTAAAAAGAATGCACTCCAATTGCCTTCTAAAACTCTGTCTGTATAATCGTTTGCAAATATTGTCAAACTATTTGGTGATTGTTCAAATATTGCCCAAAAGAAAATTGTCAGGAATGCAAAGAACGTTACTGCAATTAATTTTTGTTTGGTTATTTGTGAATATTGCATCAATCTATATACAAGTAGCCCTATAAATAAAACTAATGCTGTTATGATGGCAATATTATTTCCTTGATCGCCTAGAAAGCTAAAAATATTGACTTCTCCATTTGATATTTTAGTTGCTGGATCATTAAGAATCCATAATAATCCTAAAACAGTACAGATACCAATAATAACCATTTGTATTTTTGTAAAAGGATTTCTGGTATCCGTATCTAGTGCTTCAGATTTTGCTTTGCTTTCCGTGGTAGGTTTCAATCCTATATCGCCAAAAATGTTTTGCGACAACCAAAATTGTAACATTCCAAAAAACATAAAAACACCTGCTAATCCAAATCCCCAGCTCCAACCAACTTTCTCACCTAAATATCCACACAATAATATTCCAAAAAATGCTCCTGCGTTTACGCCCATGTAAAATATGGTATAGGCACCATCTTTTTTCTCTGGTCGATCTCTATACATTTCAGAGATAATTGAAGTCATATTAGGCTTAAAAAAACCATTACCAAAAACTAGTAATACTAAACCTAAATAAATAGAGACTTCCGTCTCAAGAGCCATCGAAGCATGTCCTAGCGTCATTAAAAATGCTCCAAGAACAACTGCCCATCGAAAACCAATGATTTTATCTGCAAAATATCCTCCTAACATTGTAGAAAGATATACAAGACCTACATACGAACCGAATAATGCAGAGGCATTCTCTCTAGTCCATTCCCAACCTCCACCAGTTAGCGATGTTGTTAAAAATAAAATTAATAGTGCGCGCATTCCATAGAATGAGAAACGCTCCCACATTTCTGTGAAGAATAATACAAATAATCCCGATGGATGTCCTAATACAGTACTTTCAAAATACTGATCTGTTGAATTTTTGCTCATACAACTATTGTTTTAAGATTATGATTTGATATCCGTATCTGCTAATTCAAAACCTTCCGCTTCTTCATGCATGGTTCTTTCATTGTCTTCCGCACCACGCGTAAGTCTTTTTAATGGTTTTAACAGTGCGATAAATAAGAGTCCTATTATAACTGTAAATACTAATATTCCTAAAAATATAGCGTACTCACCAAAATCACTCGCAGATTCTCCTACGATTCCTGCTACTTTATTCCCTAATCCTGTTGCTGCAAAATAAACACCCATCAGTAATGAAGCATACTTTACAGGTGCTAATTTTGTAATGAAAGAAAGTGCTACTGGAGAGATACAAAGTTCTCCTATCGTATGGAAAAAATATGCCAATACTAACCAAATCATACTTGATGTTCCCGATTTTTCAAACTCCATCGCTGCGAATACCATAAATAAGAATCCGAATCCCATGATGATGATACCTAAAGCCATCTTAAATAATGAGGTTGCTTCTTTTCCTTTGAGTTTTCTTTTTGCCCAATAACCAGCTACCGCAGTAGCAAATAAGATGATGAATCCTGCATTTAAACTTTGAAACATCACTGTTGGAATTTCCCATCCAAATAAAACTCTATTTGTATTGGTCTCTGTATATAAATTCATTAATCCTCCTGCTTGCTCAAAAGCTCCCCAGAATATGATTACCATGATGAATGATAATAGTAATACTAAGAATCGATCTTTGAATATTTGTGTATCCAATTCTTTGTAAATCATCATCAAAAGTGCTGTGATTGCTGTTAAGAAGATAAACAATAAACCATAACCCCATCCAAGTGTATACCATCCGTAAGCTGACAATGCTAATAAGATGACAGTCACAACTAATTGAGTAGGAGAACTAGATAGTTTTCCATATAGTTTTCCATAAGAAATTTCATTTTCATCACCTGTGCTTGGCACAAAATTACCTACATGTTTCAAATATTTTTGGCCATATAAATAGTTAATCAAACCTAATACCATTACAATACCTGCTAATCCAAATCCTGCATGCCATCCCCATTTTGCTACGACCAATCCAACAATTAGTGTTGCTAATAATGATCCTAGATTAATTCCGATATAAAATATACTAAATCCTTTGTCTCTTCGGATATCGCCTTCTTTGTATAATCCACCTACCATCGTAGATATATTAGGCTTTAATAAACCTACACCAAGTATTACCAATCCTAAACCTGTATAAAACGCCCAGATATCAGTAAGTACTAAAACACCATGTCCCAAACATAGAATAACAGCTCCCCATAAAACAGCTTTTTTCTGTCCTATAAGTTTGTCTGCTATCATTCCTCCAGGAATTGACATTACATATACTAACATTGTATACCAACCATAAAGCGCTAAGGCTTCTTGACTTGTCCAATCTAATCCAGCTCCTCTTTCATCTCCTACTGTTGCTGTTGTCATATAGAGAACTAAAAGTGCACGCATTCCGTAATACGAAAAACGTTCCCACATTTCAGTTAAAAATAAAATATAGAGTCCAATTGGTTGCCCAAATAACTCTTTTTGGTGTTCATGTTTTATTGAGTTTGTCATTATGTTAAATAGTTTGGGTTAGTGTAAATTGTTGTTATTTGTTTAATAAGGTGCTTTCAATAAAGTCGGTCATTTTTGTATACAAATGCAATCGCGTATACCCACCGTAAATTCCGTGGTTTTTATCTGGATAGATCATCCAATCAAATTGTTTGTTGGCTTTGATTAATGCGTCAATCATACGCATGGTATTTTGTACATGCACATTATCATCGCCCGTTCCATGAACTAATAAATAATCTCCTTTGAGTTTATCTACATGATTTATTGGCGAATTTTCATCATAACCACTTGCATTTTCTTGTGGTGTTTGCATGTAACGTTCTGTATAAATTGTATCGTAAAAACGCCAGCTCGTCACAGGTGCCACCGCAATTGCCATACTAAATACATCGTTTCCTTTTAAAATACAGTTGCTCGACATGAATCCTCCGTAACTCCATCCCCAAATTCCGATGCGATCTTTATCCACATACGAACGTTTTCCAAGTTCAATAGCTGCATCAATTTGATCTTCTACTTCGTATTTTCCTAATTCTTTATAGGTTACTTTTTTAAAGTCAGCACCTTTAAATCCAGTTCCGCGTCCGTCCACACAAACGATTAGCATTCCTTTTTGTGCTAATAGTTGATACCAATAATCGTTGCTACCGTTCCATCTGTTGGCAACTTGTTGGGAACCTGGACCCGAATATTGATACATGAATACTGGATATTTCTTTGAAGCATCAAAATCTGCTGGCTTTATCATCCAAGCATTTAATTCATGCCCTTTTGCCGTGGTTAATGTGAAGAATTCTTTTTTAGACATTTTGTAGTTGTCTAATTTATCTTTTACGCTTTTGTTATTTTTGATTTCTTTTACCAATTCACCATTCTTAGCCCAATGTAAGGTGTATTCTGGTGGTGTTGTAGCACTTGAAAATGTGTTGATGTAGTAAGTGAAGTTTGCACTAAATTTAGCACTGTTAGTTCCTTCTTTGGTAGAAAGCCGTTGCTTTTTCTTTCCATTGATGTTGATGGAATAAATATCTCTATTTACCGAACCATTTTCTACCGATTGATAGTATACACGATCAGAATTTTCATCATAACCATAATAATTCGTTACTTCCCACGATCCTTTTGTCACTTGGTTGATGAGTGTCCCATCTTTTTTATAATGATAAATATGATTGAATCCATCTTTTTCGCTGGTCCAAATAAAACTGTTATCTTTTAAAAACGTCAAATTATCCGTAATATCAATGTATGCTTTGTCTGTTTCTTTAATGACGATTGATTTCTGATGGGTCGCAGCGTTGTACATGATCAAATCCAATTCGTTTTGACGTCTGTTGATGACTTGCACACTTAAAACCACTGGATCACGTGTCCATTGGATTCGTGGAATGTAAAAATCCTTATAATTACTTAAATCCACTTTCGTGGTTTTTCCAGTATTTAAGCTATATAAATGCAAGGAAACAGCTGCATTTTTCTCACCTGCTTTTGGATATTTGAATACGTGTTGTTTCGGGTATAATTCACTTCCATACACATCCATGGAGAATTCTGGAACGTCTGTTTCATCAAAACGAATAAACGCAATGTGATCACTTGCTGCATTCCATTGAAAGGCTCTTACAAAACTAAACTCTTCTTCATATACCCAATCCGTCACCCCATTGATGATTTTATTATTGATACCATCTGTTGTAACTTGAGTAAAAGCTCCCGAAGCTAAGTCTTTGACATATAAATTATTCTCGTAAACGTACGCAACCTTTTTTCCATCTGGAGAAAAGGTTGGTTCTTGTATTTTTTGATCTGAAATCTGAGTTGTTTTTTTTGAAGCAATATCATATACGTAATAAATTCCTAAACGTGATCTTCTAAAAACTGGCTCTACTTCTGTTGCCAGCATAAGTTTGGTTTCATCATCACTGAAACTATAGGAAGAAAATGAACTAATTTCCGAAAGATCACTCGCACTTACGATAGTTTCTACTTTTTGCAACGTTTTATAATCGTACTTGTCAACGGAACTTCTATTTAATACCGTGTATTGTTGTCCGTTATTCATAGAATGCAACACATCCATTCCGCTGGTTCCAAAAGCGCCACTCCAAATTTCTTGTAGTGTAATTTCTTTTTGCTGGGCAATTGTCAAATTGGCTAATCCTAGAAAGACAAAAAGGAAAACGTATTTTAACTTCATTCGTGTTAAGTTTTTATGAATATACTAATTGAAAGCGTATTATTTTAAATAATTCATTATAATAAAGGCGACAATATACAAATATCAAGCAAGTACCACAAAAATCAAACCTTAAATTATAATCGTGAAAAAATCCTTGTTTTTAAACCCTATTTAGACCCATTTTACGCTAAATACATTCAAAAATCCTCGCTTTTTGAGATATTTCACGTTAAACGTACAGTTTTTAAGCTATACTTTAGCGCTTTTGGATTAAAATTATTACTATTTCATTGCGTATCTTTGCAGAAATCTAACGGATATTAAACCCTATTGTATGATTGCTCCTATTGCTGGATTTTCTAAACTTTCCAAAAACGAAAAGATTGAATGGCTTGCTACTACGTATTTTGATGATGATGAAACGGTTGTAAATACCTTAAAAAAGTATTGGAATTCAGATGAAAATTTGCAAAAATTACACGATGAGTTTATCGAAAATACCATTACTAACTTTTATCTTCCGTTAGGAATTGCCCCTAATTTTTTGATTAATGATACTTTATACGCCATTCCAATGGTAATTGAAGAAAGTTCGGTGGTTGCCGCCGCGAGTAAAGCCGCAAAGTTTTGGCTGAATCGTGGTGGATTTAAAGCAACGGTTTTGAACACCGAAAAAGTAGGTCAAGTACATTTTATGTATTTCGGGAAAACCGAAAAATTACACGAATATTTCAACTTTATTAAATCGGAATTAATTGCCGTAACAAAACCTATCACCCAAAATATGGAAAAACGTGGTGGCGGAATTACCGATATAGAATTACGTGATAAAACCCAAGAACTCGGCGGTTATTTTCAACTGCATTGTACGTTTGAAACCGTAGATTCTATGGGCGCAAACTTTATCAATTCCTGTTTGGAACAGTTTGCGAAAACGTTTAAAGACAACGCAACAACATTTCCCTCTTTTTCTGAGCAAGAGAAAAACATTCAAATTGTGATGAGTATTTTATCGAATTACGTTCCCAATTGTTTGGTGAGAGCTGAAGTGAGTTGTCCTGTAATTTCTTTGGTAGAAGATGAATCCATCGATGCAGCAGAGTTTGCTGAAAAGTTTGTGCGTGCCATTCAAATTGCCAACATAGAACCGTATCGTGCAGTGACACATAATAAAGGAATTATGAACGGAATTGACGCCGTCGTATTAGCCACAGGAAACGATTTTAGAGCTATTGAAGCCGGAATTCATGCGTATGCAGCTAAAGACGGACAATATTCTAGCTTAACGCATGCCGAAGTAAAAGATGGCATTTTTAGGTTTTGGATTGAGATTCCATTGTCTTTAGGAACGGTTGGCGGATTAACTTCTTTACATCCTTTAGTTAAATTAGCCTTAGAAATGCTTGGAAAACCAAACGCAAAAGAATTGATGCAAATAGTAGCGGTTGCCGGATTGGCACAAAATTTTGCCGCAGTTCGTTCCTTAACAACTTCAGGAATTCAAAAAGGACACATGAAAATGCACTTGGTCAACATTTTGAATCAATTGGAAGCGACAGATGCTGAAAAGAAACATTTTATACACTTTTTTAAAGATAAAACGGTTACGCATAGCGCGGTTGTAAACGCTTTTAACGCTTATAAAGTAGCACAGACCTAATGAATTTTTATAGCAACGGGAAGTTATTGTTAACGGGCGAATATGTCGTGTTGGATGGTGCAAAAGCTTTGGCTATTCCGACGAAATATGGACAATCGCTGACAGTAACACCGATTGACGCACCAAAATTGATTTGGGAAAGTGTAGATTCTATAGGAAACGTTTGGTTTCAAAACGAATTCGATATTAATTCAATTAGTTCTGAAACGACACACAATGATGAAGTTTCTCAGACATTACATAAGCTATTAGCGGAAGCGAAACGACTAAATCCTGAATTTTTAACAGATACAACTGGTTTTCACATAAAAACCACCTTGACATTTCAAAGAAATTGGGGATTAGGCTCTTCTTCCACCTTGATTCATAACATCGCGCTTTGGGCAAACGTGAATCCGTATACATTACTTTGGAATGCTTTTACAGGAAGTGGGTATGATATTGCTTGCGCGAAACATCACGCGCCTATTGTGTATCAACTCAAAAACCAACAACCAAAGATTACAGAAGTTGATTTTTCGCCTTCATTTAGCGATCAGTTATACTTTGTACATTTAAACAAAAAGGAAAATAGTCGCAGTGCAATTATTCGTTATAATGAGCGAAAAGGGAAAATTGCCAATGAGATTAAAGTGTTGAATGCTATTACTTCCGAATTAACCACAAGCACATCACTTCTTGATTTTGAATTATTATTGAAAGAACACGAACAGATTATTGCCGATATTATTGAAGAAGTTCCCGTGCAAGAACGATTGTTTCCAGATTATTTTGGACAGCTTAAAAGTTTGGGCGCATGGGGCGGCGATTTTGTATTAGCCACCGGAAACCCCGATACGCCCAATTATTTTACATCAAAAGGATATGAAACGGTCATTCCTTTTGAGGAGATGATTTTGTCGAAATAGCATTATCTTTTATTATGTATAAAAAAAACCTGTGAAATTAACTTCACAGGTTTTTTTTAATCGTTCCAGTTTTGAGAACGCTATATTATACCATTTAGACTTTAAAGTTACTCAAAAAAGTTTCTGTATACAATTGATA
>CAYGPQ010000020.1:0-50401 GCA_964351775.1 uncultured Kordia sp.
AATTGGCCAATTCCAAACTATGGAATCGATAGAGAAAAACAACTACGTCTTATCGGGTAAATAGTAAATTAGACGAATTAGTCTCCTTGAATAAGAATGGTCATTTTCCATTCCTTATCAATAAACTCAAAGACTGCTCGATAGCCAATTGGTGACCAAATATATTCCTTAAAAACATAACCTTTTAATTTTCCATCCAAACTTTCCGTGTAATACCAAATTGTTTCATCAAAATAAATAATTGACTTTTCTAAATCAACTTTTACAATATCATAGCTAAACTGTCCAATCACTTCTGATGTTTTTAGGTGGGGATTAATCCGAACATTTACATTTGTTCCTGTAATAGCCATGTGCTCAAACACGTCATACTTCTCATTTCCTGGCCAATTTGCAGAAACATACGGAAGTGAGTAAAACCCATTGCCCTGATATTTTTCGCCTCCTAATTGTAATAACTTGTCCATTGTTTTCCAAAAAGGGGAATCGTCTGAAGTCCAATTCCATTGACTCTTGAATTCTTCTTTTCCACCGTCACCGCCATGGCTAACCAAAATATCTGAACTTAAAATACGCATGATGTATTCTTTATCTTTATTCTTAACGGCGTTTTTTAAATTGTCGATAAACTCCTTAAGTGCGAGGTCATTAATTTCCGCTTTTGGAGGAAGTAATTTTTCCTGCCCAAAAGCGCTATTGATCATAAAAAAAAGGAACGTAAAAATGAGATGCTTTTTCATAATTTTATACTTTTAAATAATAAAATCTGTGTTGTTAAATAGGTTAATTTTTTATCTTCTATCAAGATGACTTCTATATCATAATCATTAATAGTGCCATTTACTATGACCAAAATAAATTATGAGCAGACTTCCCCATTTTTTTCAAGCTTAGTTTTACAAGTGTTTCCACCTCTTCCTTTCGGTCTTGTGAGGTTTTGATGTGTATTGTAAACCATTCCGGACCAGTTTCTCCATTGGAGTACCAATTTCCAGTATCTTGGAAAGTACCAACTACATGATCGTGATTGCTAATATTTAATTCTAGATCGTCGCAAGTGTCTTCACTAGCTGTAACAATAAGGGTTGAAACTGGAAGTTTTGAAAACAAATGATCTCCAATTGTGATGTTATTTCCTTGAATTATTCCTTGAAATGTTCCTGCCTTAATTAAGCTGTTATCGTCGGCTATTGTACCAGCATATTTCATCTGTCTTTCCTCATATTCTGTGATATTGATTTTTATCGTATCATCAATAGTTTCATTTTTTTTGAGAGTTAAGCTTACGTTGTTTTTATCTACGGTCCAATTTCCTATCATGGTATAAGAACCCTTAACATTTATCTTTGGAATTATAGTGGATCTAATACCAATTACGGTACCATCTTCATAAAACCTAAGATTCGCAAAGATGGTACTATGATCATGTTTGTCTCCATCATTATCAAACCACCAAGTTTTAAAATGTTGTTGGTACACCGTGAAGTCAATCTTGTCTTCATATTGATTATAAGAAAGAGTCGTTATCTTTTTTGATTTGGAAGAAAGTTGGTTTTCAAGCTTATCTTCTTTTTTAGTATCAAAAAAATAACTAAATACGAACACCAGTAATACGATACCTGCTACAATTAGATGTCCGCTAATTGCTGACCAGGTGAATCCATTTACTCCAAAAACAATCAAAAATATCTGAATCAAGACATAAATTAAATATCCAATAATCCCACCACCAATAAACAAATAGAGAATGTTTTTCATGTTAGAAATTAAATAATTTATTTTTAAAATACCTGTTAAGTATTCACCTTTGGTTAGTTACGCGGAATTAAAGGTAGCGAAAAAGAACGACCTTGTTATTCAGTAACAAGGATTTGTTTGCAAAAGTTTTTAATCACAAATGATGTTTTTTTTTCAGGCTAGGAACGATGTGCCAATTCTACATTTGTATCATCAGTTTGGGAATTGTCTTAAAATAAAATCGATCGAAAAAATAGTAAATCAAATCACACTCGTTTCTTCATTCCAAAAAGTACACGCGTAATTTTAAATGGATAGACTAAAAATCTGTAAATCAGTACAATAATTGGGAAAGAAGTCACCGATAACAACAACATTTTTAATGGAATATTTAGCTCCAATTGAATGATGTAATACGCCAACACAATCAACACAGTTTGATGCAAAATGTAAAACGGATAAATTGCTTCGTTGAGCTTTTGAACCAATATACTTTTTTTATTGAACCAAATTTGCGCATAGCCTAAAAGCGTGATTACAAACGTCCAACCAACCAAACAACAGACAACGTACCAAAGATTCCAACGTTGATTGATAGTAAAATAAGGTGAAATCCAGTCGCTTGGCATCAAATAGTACGTATAGAAAATGATGGAACTTATGATAAATAAAACAAAGTTTAGTTTTCGGAATTGCTTCAAATGTTTCCAAGTTATATCTGCGGAAGCGAACAAAATTCCCATCACAAAGAAAAAACCGTAATAAAGAGTGGAAGACAGATTTAATATATTTTTACTGTCGCTCGGATAGTATTTTTTGGAACTTATCAAGATTAAAATCAATGGAATTACCAGTAAAAAGAGCCCAAACCGTTTCGCGGTAATTCGTTCAAAAAAACGCAACAAACGATTCGATTTGGAAGATTTTAAGAATAAAATCAAGGGAATTACTGCTAATGAAATCCAAAATAGATTTTCGATAAACCAAAGATGATTTAGCTCAAAATCAGCCCTTTTATATACATCAAAATAGGAAGTGTATTCATTGATATGTTCTATATATGTTTGTGGCGGAACAATGATTAAAACACCAAAAAATAGCGGAACAAGCAACCGAACAGCGCGCTCTTTTACAAATTGAACCCAAGTGCGTTTTGAAAAGGCAAAAATAGTTCCGGTTCCAGAAATCAAAAATAATAAAGGCAAGCGAAATTGCTCAAAAAACACCATCATATCGTCTAATAATTTACTCGATTCGGTATTCATAATATGAAAATCATCGCCATTGAAGGGCATTAAAATGTGATGAAGATATACTGCTAAAATTGCAATGATACGTAACCAATCTAAATCATACCTGCGTAGTGTCGCCATAAAAACTATTCATTTTTTGATGAGACAAACATACCAATGATTTTTGTGTATTTTCTTTGAATGTGACTGTTTACAAGGGAAAGTGACGAAATACACACTTCGACTCCGCTCAGAGGCTAGGATGCAAAACTAAGTTAAGATTCGGCATTGCGAAAGTTTTGCAAAAACTTGTGGCAACCTTTTTGTCATTTAACAGATTACATCGCTATCGCTCGTAATGACGCACTTATGTTAACTTCGAAAAATAATCATTAAACTCCTTAATATTTGATCGGGAAACAGGAATCATTTCAACATAGTTTTCTAAGGTCAATTGATACCCTTGCGCATTTCCTTTACAGGAAGTTACTTTGTGCAAATTAACCAAATAGGAGCGATGCGTTTTATAGATATTTGGAAATGCTTGCAACTGCGTTTCGAGTTCTTTTAATGGAAGACGAATCAATGTTTTTTTGACTTCTGCATCTTCAATGGTGTAAATTTCGGTATAATTGCTTTCTACTTTCGCGAATAAAAATCGTTGTACGTCAAATTGATACTTCTCTGTGAGCGATGATATATGGACAAGTTGTTGTTTGCTGCTAGCATTCGGTGTTTTGAACTTCAATTTTTCGAGACTTTTACTGCTTTTATGAATCAAACGTTCTAAATTCAACGGAAGTACAATCACCAACAATAAAGTTCCTACTAAAAATGTATTTCGAATTTCTTCAAAAAAGTACCGAAACGACCAATTATTTGGATTATCGTAAATAACATCTCGAATCAAAAAATCAACAATTCCAATACAAAGTAACAGCATCGATAAATGAAAAACTTCCTTTCCCAATGTCCAGCGCGAATCGTCTTTTAGACTCCAATTGATGATTGTAAAATATATAAAAGCAATCGGAAAGGGCAAAAACGCATGAATAAATGAAATTAAGAAATAATTCATTTTATGTTCCGTAACATTCACTTCAAACGGTTCAAATACATACGAAAATATAAAACTCAATACACTTATAATTGCCAGAAAGAGTAGCAAGCGTGAAGTGTTTCTATATAAATAAGGATACGGTTCTTGAAGGTATTTTATCAGTTTTGCAATCAAAAGTTTGAATTTGATGTGCTAATTTAACGGTAAAATTAAAACTAACACATCAACTTTTTGAAAATTATTGTGCTACAATCAATTTTTGTCCAATTCGCAACGTAGTAGTTCTCCGAATTGAATTTTCTTTACACAAAGAAGCAATGGAAACATTATATTTATTGGATATTCTCGATAATGTATCGCCGCGCCGCACGGTATAAATCTTTTTCTCGTCTGCTTTATCTTGAATTGCTTCAGCTTCGGTGGTGGCAACTTTTATATTGGATTGACGCTTTGAATTATGTCTGTATGCTGCAGTCCATTTTTTTGTCACCCAAATTTCGTTGCTTCGTATGGTATGCTCTTCATTTGAAAAATCAAATAAATATTCTGGGTGAATTGGAATTCCTTGATACAATACTTCTAAGTGCAAATGACTTCCGCGTGCATTTCCTGTGGTGCCACCTTTTCCTATCACTTGTCCTTTTTGAACGGTATCATTGACTTTTACCAATTGTTTAGACAAATGAGCATATACGGTTTCTAAGCCATTAAAATGACGCACGACAACCGTTTTTCCATGTCCAGAATGTTTATTTACATACCGAACAACACCATCAAACATGCTCATAACGTTATCTCCCGTAATCAAATCGATATCAATTCCGTTGTGCGGTCTTCTATTTCGCCAACCATAACGTGATGTCACTACTTTTTTACGATTAATTGGAGACGCGTAGGTACTATCTTCAAAGGAAATATGTAACGGATAGTTTTTCTTAACTTTTTTATACGGATTGAACACTTTGGTATTCCAGTTTTCGGCAATCCAATCTTTCTTATCGGAATCTTTTAAAATAGTATCATTTTGTAACGCTCTGATTGCAAGCGAAATAATAGGCGAAACGGTTTCAAAATGAACACTTTGAATGGTTAAACTGTCTTGTGTTTGACTATATAAACAATTGCTCGTGAAAAGTATACAAACGATCAAAAAAAATGATTTCATGAGGTAATAATTCAATTTAGTTTTATAAAATAGATTTTTGGGGATCTGCATGTATAACGCAATCCTAGTCAAATAATTGTATGTTGTTTTTGAGATTTATTCTGTAATGTAGTTCATTGGATTTAAGCGTTTTCCATATTGTCGAACTTCGTAATGTAAATGTGGTCCTGTGGACAATCCTGTATTTCCAACATAGCCAATAATGTCTCCTTTTTTCACGACGGAACCATCTTTTGTATTGAATCCATGTAAGTGTGCATACCAAGTTTCAAAACCATCCGCGTGGGAAATCACGATTAAGTTTCCCCATTTTCCTTCTTCTTTAGCTTTCAGTACCATTCCGTCTGCCGTAGCAATGACAGGAGTTCCGCGAGTTGCTTTGATATCAATTCCGCCATGTGGTTCGGAATTTTTCAACTTTGGATGTGCTCGATTCACACCAAAAAAAGAAGAAATATTCTTTTTGTTTCCGTTCTGAACAGGAAATAAGGAAGGCGTCTCGGATGTTTTTATAAGTGCAGGTACAAACGTGTTTGAAAGTATAACTTCATTGGAATTTGTAAATGCCATACCTGAAAATGCAATGACAGGAATCAATAAGAAATACCAAAGTTTTGAACTCTTTCTTGAAGGTGATTTTGTGATCATTTCTATTCGTTTTTTGAGCGTTGGATGCGAAAAATAACTCACTATTGGATTGTTGTTTACAGGTTGAAGACTCATTAAAAGCAACTCTAAATACGTTGATTTCTTTACATATTGTTTCAACACAAACGCATCTGCTTGAAATTCGTGAATCGATTTTAGCGATTTTCGATACCAATAGGCGAGTGGATGAAACCAGAAAAATGCGATGAATAACTCGGTCAACATGACATCCACAGAATGCAATTGTTTTACATGCGCTTTTTCATGCGTAATAATGAGTTCATCAATAGTGGATGTTTTCGGAATAAAAATCCAATGGAAATACGAGAAAACTTCGGAAACGGCTGTTTTATAAAGTGTTTCTTGATTAAATTGTACGCTTTGTGCATTCTTTTTTAATTGGAATACAGCATAGGTCGTACGCATAAATCGTATTAAATAACACAAAACACCGATGACGTACGCACACAAAATCCAAAAGCTATAATCTATGGTTTGATGCGTTATAACAGCAGTTTCATCTGCGAAATATTCAAAGTTTGAAAACACTGTGAAATCTTCCATCAAAGGCAATTGAGACGCGAAATTTTGAATTTCAGGAAACAACGCAGCACTAAACGGAATCAACAGCGAAAATGGAATCAGCAAGAGCAAAATACTTCTATTAACCGCATGAAACGTGAATTTACTAAACAGCCATTTGTACAGTAAATAGAAGCTTCCAAATACCAAACTAACTTGTAACAAATATATCAGTGAACTATTCATGATTGCTTTTTAAATGTTCTATTTTTTCTTCTAATAGGGCTTTCATTTCTTCCATTTCGGTCAAATTGAGCGTATTACTTTCGGCAAAAAAGGAAGCAAACTTTGTGGTTGAACCGTTAAAAAAACTTCCAATCACCTGTTTTAGATGTTGTGAAAAATAACGCTCTTTCGAAATGGCAGCCGAATATTGGTTCACTTTTCCAAATGTTTCAAAATTCAAAAATTCTTTACGCACCAACACACGTACAACAGTTGAAATAGTCGTGTATGCAGGTTTTGGTTCCGGAAATTGTTCTACAATATCTTTTAGAAACGCTTTCTCAAGTTTCCAGACATATTGCATGACTTGCTCTTCGGCTTTAGTTAACTCATTCATGTGGCAAATATAAAAGAATATTTTAATATAACTATATAAATAGTCATAAAACTATATTTGTAGTCATAAAGCTGATTAGAAGATGGAATGATTAGACAATTAAATAAATGGAATTCAATTAGTTAAGTGTTTATTTTAGTCTTTACTTCCTTAATATATTCTTGAATTTTATGCGTGGTTGCGTCCATTTCAAGTGCTTTCTTATACAAATCAAGTGCCTTTTGATAGTCTTTTTTGTAGAAATGATACACCCCTAAATTTCGATAGGCATACGCGTTTTGGTCATCTAATTCTAGTGATTTTTGAATGTCTAAAAAACCTGCTTCAAGTTGTCCCAATTTGAGTTTTGAAAATCCGCGATTGTTCCAGGCAAAGGCATGTTTTGAATCTATGGAAATGGCTTTTTCCAAATCTAAAATAGCTTTCTCTTGTTCGTTAATTAAACCATATGTATATCCACGATTGTTCAATAGTATGACATGATTTGGATCAATTTCAAATGCTTTATTGTAGGTTTCAAGCGCTTTGTCATATTCTTCAAAATGTCCTTGAATACTTGCTAAATTGATATAATCATTAATTTTAAAAGAATTTCCGTACGTCTCCGTAAATTCCTCTTGAAACTTCCGTGCTTTGTCATAATCTTTAATCATTAAATTTGAAGAAATCACCAAACTATAGAATACCTCATAATCTTTTCGTACGGCTAATACTTCTTCAAACTTCTTAGCAGCTTTGTCATATTCTTTCGTGTGATAATGATGTACGCCAACTTCATACTTCTTTCTTACATTTTGGTATTTGAATAAGTGGAGCAACTGCATGCCATCATTATATACAACCATTCCATTGTGCAATACAATTGCATCACGATTGGGGATGATATTATGTATAAAGTCCAAAGCACATGAAAAAACTAATGCAAATAAAATTAATATTGTCACATCGCTAAAACTGCCAAATTGTATCAATAAAACACCAATTCCTGCAACAATCAAAGAGAGTAGTGGACCAAAAAGCGTGACCAAGATATCTGTCTGAACGGAAACTTCTTTACTTTCCATGACACACAAACCACCTTTCCAATAGAATAAATTAAATTTAAAAAAACATTTCAAACGCCCTATTTGGAATTGCATCGATTTCTCAGGATTTCCGTGTGAACCCATATAAACAGTAACGTTATCTTTTGTCAATACCAATGCAGGAATGGCATGTCCCAGTTCGTGAATTACGGTTGTTAGTAACCGAAACGTCAATAATGACAGCATAAAAATTAGGGCAATAGTTGGCGGCATATAACAATTTTAGTTGTGCAAAGTTATAGGAATTTTTGGAAATGGCAGGATTTTGAATTTAGACAGCTAAAGAGCTTTAAAAGGAAAAACATAGTGATTCATTATATTTTTGCAAGAAAAATTATAACTTATTTCAAAAACAAATGAGATCAAATAATAATAAACTACCTTTACAGCCTAATTATTAACTTGATAAAAACAATTTAAAAGTACGAATGGCAAAATCTCAACAGACATTTAACAAAACTGAAAAAGAAAAAAAGCGCTTAAAGAAAAGAGAAGAGAAACGCAAGAAAATGGAAGCTCGAAAGGCTAATGCAAAAGAAAGCGGGAAAAAAGGAATCGACTTTGTGTATGTAGATCACAATGGAAATTTAACAGATACGCCACCAGATCCATCTTTAAAAGTTGAAATTGAAATTGAAAACATAGAAGTAAGTATTCCAAAAACATTAGAAGGAGACAAAGAAGTAATAGATCCAATCCGTAAAGGAAAAGTATCATTCTTTGATTCATCTAAAGGTTTCGGATTTGTTATTGATGCTGAAAATAACGAAAAATATTTTACACACGTTAGTGGAACTATTGACGAAATTGCTGAAAACGACAAAGTTTCTTTTGAACTTGAAAAAGGACAAAGAGGTATGAATGCCGTAAAAGTGACGATCATTAAGGAGTAACACCAGTTATTTTACAAAACATACAATGAGAAGCGTAAGAAATGTTGAAAACTGCATTTTTTACGCTTTTTAATTTTGTTAAATATTTAAACATTTACAGAATCCCTATCTTTAGTCCAAATCTAAAAATCATACATGTTTACGAAACTAAAAATATTCGCTATCTTTTGTTTGTTCTCTTTTTCGGCTCTGGCGCAAGAACTCACACCTGCAAAACAATTCTGGAACACATTACAAACACACTGTGGAAAAGCATACTCAGGAACGTTAGAATTGCCAAAAGAAGATAAAGACTTTGGTGGAAAAACGCTCACTATGCACGTTCGAAAGTGTAGTGAAACCGAAATGAAGATTCCTTTTTTTGTGGGAGATGACAAATCGCGTACATGGATTTTGACGTATAAAAATGATCGGATTAGCTTAAAACACGATCACAGACATAAAGATGGAACCGAAGATGACATCAATTTTTACGGCGGAATCACTACAAATACCGGAAAAGCAGACATTCAAGTATTTTCTGCCGATGAAAAAACACAACAAATGATTCCCGGCGCTGCGACAAATGTTTGGTGGATTACGATTGACGAAACTACATTTACCTATAATTTAAGGCGTTTAGGAACCGATCGTGTCTTCAGAGTCGTGATGGATATCAAAAAACCAATCAAAACACCAGAAGCGCCTTGGGGCTGGAAAGAATAATCATTTAACAAGCCTGCCATGCAAAATCTACCCGAATATTCACGCTATTAGTTATTGCGTTAGTTGTTTTTTCGTGTAGTTCTGCAAAATTTCAATCAAGAATCCGTTTTAAAGATTGAAACGCCCGTAAATGCTTCATTCTAGCGTTGTATCTATTTTGGTAAAATACTCATCTCGAAACTAAACAATTGAGCCGGATCATACTTTTTCTTAATTTTTCGTAATTCGTTTAAATTCGTCTTGTTGTAATAAATTTCAAGTAGCTTCAAACGGTTTTCCTCTTTTTCAATATCAGGAACTAAGGTTTTATCGACAAAATTGATAAAAGAACCTTCTGTATATGTATCTAATGATATTCTAAAATCTTTCACCCATTTCAAGTATTCACTATTTCGTCCTACATTTGTAAAAGCATTTGAAACATCGTCCCACCAAGCCTGAATTTGTAACATATAGGGTTTTTGAGCATAGCCAAAAGAGTTATTACCTGAATTTCTAGTAACTACGCCGCCCATACAATGAAAACTCATATACATGTTTACATCTGAGCGATAACAAGAATTCTTTAAATACTCATACACTTGCTCAACTAACTTTCTATGGTCAACAGCATCTTTTGGAAAGCTAGAAGATACCTTATGCGGATGTGGTTGATCGCAAGTAGAACTTGGACCACTACTTGGTAAAATTGTTAAATCTAGATTCTTACATTTCTCGCCAATATGCGTAATGTATTCCATATTACCCGCCGGATTGATAAAATCAGTCAACAAACGTTGACTTGCTGTATATGATAGTGTTGGAATTGAATCTTTAGATTTTAAGGAAGCCTTTTTTAATGTAGGCGTATCCGAATATCCTTTAGGAATTTCGGTAAAATTATCATTATCAAGTTCTTTTGGAAGGAATTCACCAAAATATTCATGTAACAATGCTTTTAATTTCGTTCTAGAACCATAAAATTTCCCACCCATTCGGGCATGAACCTCAGACTCTTTACTTGTTGGTGGTTTCACAATAATCATGGTGCACGTAGCGGAAAGTGCTTCAACAATTCCATCCTTTTTAGCATGTAATTCAGCCCATCTAGTCACAACTCCTTTGACATCTTTTGGTTTTTCCCATCCAAAGCCAAACGTAGTGACTACAGGAAGAATAGATACCAAATTAAATTTAAAACGTATTACGACACCAAAATTTCCACCGCCGCCGCCTTTCAAAGCCTTGAACAAATCGGCATATTCATTTTTATTGTTGGCTATGACTTTTTTTCCAGATGCTAATACAAGCTCAATATCTGTAACAGAATCACAGGTTAATCCATACTTTCGTATAGAAGTTCCCCAGCCGCCACCTTGTGTCAATCCGCCAACATTTACAGATTGACAACCGCCACCAGGAATGGTTTTATGAATTTCTTCTAACGCTTCATATACTTGTCCCAATTGTTTCCCTGCTGGAATCCAAGCGGTATTTTTCTTTTCATCAATATCAGTAATCTCATTTATTTTAGATAAATCGATAATGATTACATTATTGGCAGAACACATTCCTTCATGCTGATGTCCGCCAGATCGAACTCTAAATGGAACTTTATGATCTCTACAATAATTTATGCAGAAAGAAACATCTTCTGTTGTTTCACAATACACTATCGCATCTGGCATATAGCCAAAACGTGTATTCGAGATTACTCTTGCATAATGATACAATTCATCACCTTTACTAATAATAGTAAGACCTTTTCGGGCGTTTTTTTTAATAGATGTATTCATGGAAATAGGTAAGTTTTATAGTTGATTAAGATTTTAAAAGTAAGAAATTATATCGTGAAAAATATATTTCTCTAAAAAGATATTGATTGTAAATCTCTAATTTATCTTATTATAAATACATTACAAAATGATGTAGATCAATAAAGTTCTGTCTTCTGTTTCGTATTTTTGTGAAAAGTAAAAATAGAAAAAAAAATGACTAAAGAAATTCTACTACAACCATACACTTCTAAAAATTTAAAACTCAAAAACCGTGTAATTATGGCGCCCATGACACGAAGTAGAGCCAATAATGACGGAAACATTCCTACGTACGATTTACAGGGTTTATACTATGAACAAAGAGCTTCTGCCGGATTAATCATTACGGAAGGTGCGCAAGTGTCTAAAGAAGCTGTTGGGTATATCAATACGCCCGGAATCTATTCGCAAGCACAAATTGAAGGCTGGAAAAAAGTCACAAAACGCGTTCATGATAAAGACGGAAAGATTTTTATACAATTGTGGCATGTTGGAAGAAATTCGCATCCCGATTTTCATAATGGTGACTTACCTGTTGCGCCATCAGCTATTAATCCTAATGGAGAATCGTATACGCCTGAAGGTCCAAAAGCTACCGTAACGCCAAAAGCAATGACGAAAGCTGATATCGATAGAACGATTCAAGATTTTGTAACTGCTGGTAAAAATGCGATGGAAGCAGGATTTGATGGTGTGGAAATTCATTCCTCAAATGGTTATTTATTTCATCAATTCTTTACAAATTGTTCTAATGAACGTACCGATGAATATGGCGGAAGTATTGAAAATAATGCGCGATTTTTCTTTGAAACGCTTGACGCGATGAAACTAGCAATGCCTGAACAAAAAATTGGCGTTCGATTCAATCCCTCGCTCCATGGTATGTTTGGAATTACAATGGACGAAGAAACCATTCCAACTTTTGAATACATCATCAAAAAACTGAACGAGTACGATTTGGCATATGTGCATTTATCAGAACCTTTTAACGATGTGTCGGATATAAAACACGCTGTAAAACACATTGCAAAGCATTTTAGACTTTTATATAACGGAACTTTGATGATTAATACTAGTTTCGATCAAGAAAAAGGAAACAAAGTGATTGAGGCAGGTGAAGCAGACTTAGTTGCGTATGGAAAACCATTTATTTCAAATCCAGATTTGGTGGAACGTTTTGAAAACAATATTGAATTAGCGGATTGGGATACAAAGACCTTTTATGTGCCTGGTAAAGAAGGGTATACGGATTATCCGAAAGCCAAAATTACTCAAACTAACAAATAAAAAACAATGATAATAATAAAAGCATATGGAACCGAATCGCCAACGGCAGATTATTTACAATACAGATTTGTGATTGATATGAAGAGTTTGAAAAACAGTGAAGTGCCTTCAAATTAAGCATATTCTTTCAAGTGAGTGCGTATAAAACGTATTTGAGCAATGAGAAATGTTTATATATTCGTAATTTTGATAAAATGCAATAAAAAATAAATTAATAAGAAAGAACTTAAAATACAAAAAAAGATATGAATATAATTTTTGAATATGACGATGTTACTGCTAGTGAATCATTAGAAAAATTTGCAACAGAAAAGCTAAATAAATTAGTAGAAAAATATCAAATGGTCATTCGTGCAGATGTATTCTTTAAAACAGAAAATACTACTTCGGACAAAACAGGCATGATTTGTAATATTCGATTGAGTCTTCCAGGTCCGAGACTTTTCGCGGAAGCAAATCATAGTAACTTTAGAGATTCAGTTTCAGAATCTGTTAGCGACTTAGAAAAACAATTACGCAAACGTAAAGAAAAGATGGCGAATCATTAAAACGAATCATCTATTTTTTTTACAATTAAAAATAAAAAATAAAAATTGCCACAGTGAATAGCTGTGGCTTTTTTGATTAAAAAAGATACAAACGAGAATTTTTAAATTTCGATTCCTGATTGCAGACTGAGTATGTTAAGTTAATTATTATTAGTTATATTTGGTTAATCCCTTTTGTACTAGATGTGTGCAAAAAATAAATTCCCTTATTAACTAAAGACTAATTACATGACCAACTCTATTACAAACTACAAAAATAGCTATCTGCTATGCGCGTTTGTTTTTTTATTTTCGATCAACATAAACGCACAAAATTCACAAGGACTATATAATGCTGTTCAAAATATTTACTCAGGCTATAGTTCCATAGGATCAAATGATTGCAATGCAGCAAAAAGGATGGTTGCAAAACTACAACAGTATGCAGGTAATAGAACGGCAGTTCCTGCTGCTAAAGCGTATAGTGTGAATTTCCCAAAAAAAGTAAATAACCCAACAATTGGTGATTTGGCCAACGATAGAATCGCACGGCTTAAAAGTCAATTCAAATCTTGCTTTCAGGCTGGAAATACAAGTCCTGAGGATTTAACGCTGTACAATAAAGTTCAAAACATTTACGTAAGATATTCTTCCATAGGATCAAATGATTGCAATGCCGTAACCGATATGGTGGCAAAATTACAGCAGTATACAGGCAGTAGGGCAGCAGTACCAACTTCTAAGGCGTATACTGTGAGTTTTCCAAAAAAAGTAACCAATCCTAACATTGGTGATTTAGCCAAAGATAGAATTGCACGACTTAAAAGTCAATTCAAATCATGTTTTGAATCTAAAGCAATTTCTAATTACATCCTTGAAAATCATCCAGGAGCATGGAAGTATGTACACGATGGGAGAGAATTTCATTTTGCTATCGATAGACGCGGTAATACGGTAGTTGGATCTTTTAAAAAGCATAAATATTCATATCCACCAATCTATAAAGGTGTAAGAATGGAGCGAGACAATCGTACTCGATTTCGTTTTGAATTGGGTGGTACATACATTGTAAGACTTGAATTTGGTCAAACTTCATCGGAAACCTTTGCGTATCTTTCTGAGTCTTGGAACGATTCTGGTAAATGGGTAAAACTAAATTTACAACCTATAATAGCTGAAAAACCTGCTCCAACAGTAAGGATTACTGCCGCAGATGTTACGTTTTTAAATCAAACGAGGTCAAGCGTTGTTATTTATTGGGTAAATGGTAATGGTAAAGAAATAAAATATAAAACACTTTCTCCAGGTGCATCTTATGTGCAAGGAACTTACAGTACTCATAAATGGCGTGTTCGTATGAACGGAGGTATTTATCAAAATTATACGACTACAAAAGAGAAATCTCAATTAGTTCGTATTCAATAAAATTAAAGTTACAGAATCACTTTTTTTGATAGCTTACTGACTACAATTTCCATCGATGATATTTTGTTGTGTTGGATTGAATTGATTGTTTAAAACATTAAATATTGGCAATGAAGGATTGTTTTGTAATGGAGTTTGCAGAATACAATAATTGGTTAAATTTTCATTCCCAGCTATATAAATGCCGTTTTCAATAGTTAACAAACCTTCCAACGCTGCTAATGAAGTCAACGCATCATTATTTACAATATTTAACCCCGAAACGCTAGTAATACTTTCCAAACCATTTAATGAAGTAATTCCGTTGTCGTAAATAGAAATACTTTGAAGTCTTTGTGGCGTAATATTTCCTAATGCTGTCATAGAGGTTAACGAAGGATTGTCAAATATTGATATGACACCGCCATTTAAGATGACTTGTCCGGTTGGGAATGGCGCGTCTGTAATTGTTGTAATTCCTTGAAGTCCATTTAAAGAAGTAATATTCTCATTGCTATTTATGATGATTCCAGCAACAGAAACTAAATTTCCCAATCCGCTGAACGAAGTTAATAAAGGATTACTCTGTATTTCTATTTGTTTCGTCACTTGAATTATAGAACTCAAAGGCGATAGATCTGTAATATCTGATGGTATTATTGGTTGATCGTCAGAGGAGCGATCTCCAATGTTTAAATACCCATTGATTATATTGTAACCTTGTGCACCATACGCGTTTACATCCGCTTGTGATCTTAGAATAAGATCTCCTTGATAGACAATCAACGGAGCAGGAAAATTATTGTCATCACTTGCACAGCCAAATAAGGTAAGCATCAAGAAGGTAAACAGGTATATATTTTTCATAACAATTTGGTTTAATAAGGTAGATGCAGTAATGTACAAAAGGTTGCGTGATATAAACATACTTTTAAAAAAAATACATTGAAATTTATTGAAACTAAAAATAGGAAGATGGCAATTTAAAATTACACCTAATTTTGATATGATTTGTGATAAAATTGAAATGTAGGAGAAGTGCGTAAAAAAATCTCTAAAAAAACAAAAACAAGATTGTACATTTGCTGCTTTCCTAATAAATATGAAGCCAATACCCAAAAAAATTCTCATCATCTTAGCATTCATTGCTATTTACATCATTTGGGGAAGTACGTATTTATTGAATAAAATCGCTGTCACTGAATTACCAGCGTTTTTTTTAGCTTTCATACGGTTTTCCTGCGCGGGTTTATTATTATTTGGAATCGCGAAAGCGACGCGAGCAAAAATTAGCATCACAAAACGGCAATTTCTAAACTCTATATTAGTTGGATTTCTATTTATGGTGTATGGAAACGGTATTTTTGTTTGGGCATTAAAATACGTAGACAGTGGTTTTGCGGCATTATTAGCATCTACACAGCCGTTATTTGTATTGCTATGGATGCGTTTTCTCGATCAGAAAAAGATGAAATTAAAGTCTGTCATCGGGATTACTTTGGGGATTATTGGAATGTATTTATTAGTAAGTCAACAAGAATTAGTTACTGACAAAGATACACTAATAGGTATCATGATGATCTTCACTTGTATATTAGGATGGAGTTTTGCGAGTGTATTTGTATCAAAAGCTGACTTGCCTAAAAGTCATTTAGTAAGTACAGGATACCAAATGCTGATTGCTAGTGTTTTATTAGCAATTGTAAGTCTTATTTTAGGCGAAGATTGGATTGCTCCAACAGATTGGAGTACCGACGTAAAATGGTCAATGATACTCTTGATTACTTTTGGAAGCATTGCCGCGTTTACAGCTTTCAATTACTTACTCAAAGAAGTTTCTACTGAAAAAGTATCCACTGCCGCGTATGTAAATCCTGTGGTTGCCTTGTTTTTAGGTTGGTATATTTTGGACGAACAACTCACCGGACAATCAATCATTGCTGCTGTTATTTTATTAGCGGGTGTTTATTTTATTACTTCTAGGAAGTAGGGGTTTAGTATTGTGTTAAATTTTTAAAAAGTAAATGAAGCTAAAATATGATATTGAAAATCTTATATTTGTTTTTATATAATTTGAACTGTATTATATAAATGAAAAAAATAGAAGTTGTAGCTGGGATTATTTGCTTAGAAGATAAAATATTATGTGTCCAAAGAGCAGAAAGTAAATTACCGTATATATCAAAAAAATTTGAATTTCCCGGCGGTAAAATAGAACATGGAGAATCACAAAAAGAAGCGTTAAAAAGAGAGTTAATAGAAGAAATAAATATTAATCCAAGTATTGAAGACCTTTTCCTTACCGTAATACATGAATATCCAGATTTTGAGTTAACTATGCATAGTTTCATTTGTAAAACTGATCAAAAAGATATTAAACTTAACGAGCACATTTCATCTGTTTGGCTTTCAAGACAAGAATTAATGCAGCTTGATTGGGCAGCAGCCGATTTACCAATTGTACAAAAATTGATAGAGAATGAGTAATTGGTTAATTGATAAGTTTCAAGATAGTTTACACACTGGTTTTATTGATAAATCATTTAATTCAGAAGTGTTATATCAACCTAAATTACTAGTCAATAAAAAGAAGCCAAAAACAAAAATATTATCTACCATTCTTCAAGAATTACAAAATTGTAGTGAATTTTTTATTTCTGTTGCTTTTGTAACAACTGGTGGAGTTGCTACTATAATAAATACTTTAAAAGAACTTGAAAACAAAGGAGTTAAAGGAAAAATTTTAGTTTCTCAATATTTGAACTTCACACAACCCGAAGCGTTGAAGAAATTATTGCGTTTTCAAAATATTGAATTAAGAATAGCCACTTCTGGAAATTCACATTCAAAAGGTTATATTTTTAAATCTTCAACATATTATAATTTAATTATAGGAAGTAGCAACCTTACAGATACTGCTTTATCAACAAATAAAGAGTGGAATCTAAAAGTTTCAGCTTTAAATGAAAGTAATCTCGTCGAAAAAGTTTTAGAAGAATTTGAAACAGACTTTAAAAAAGGTGATGTTGTCACAGAAGAATTTATAGCTGGTTATGAATTGATTTATAACAAACAACGTATATTTAATCAAGAAAGTCAAAGAGAAAATCTTGTTAAAATCATTCCTAATGAAATGCAACAAGAAGCTTTGAAAAATCTTAAAGAATTAAGAGGAGAAAAGAAAAAGAAAGCGCTCTTAATATCTGCAACTGGTACTGGAAAAACGTATTTATCTGCCTTCGATGCTAAGGAATTCAATCCAAAAAAGTTACTGTTTGTAGTTCATCGGTTAACGATTGCTAAAAAGGCAATGGAAACTTTTCAAGCTATTTTTGGAATAGAAAAGTCAATGGGATTGTATTCTGGAAAAGATAGAGAGCTGGAAAAAGATTTTATATTTTCCACTGTTCAAACAATCTCAAAACAAAGTCATTTAAATCAATTCAACAAAAAACATTTTGATTATATAATCATTGATGAATCACATCGTTCAAGTGCAGCATCATATCAACGATTGGTTTCATTCTTCAAACCAAAGTTTCTGCTTGGTATGACAGCTACTCCTGAACGTACAGATGGTGATGATATTTTTAGCGTTTTCGATCACAATATTGCTTACGAAATCAGGCTAAATCAAGCTATGGAAGAAGGCATGTTGAGTCAATTCCATTATTACGGTGTTACAGATATAACCATAAATAATCAAGTACTTGAAGACACTAACGATTTTAATCTTCTAACAGAAGATGAACGAATTGATCATATTATTAATAAAGCTGAGTTCTACGGAAGTGACAACGGAATCACTAGAGGTTTAGCATTCTGTGCTCGTATGGAAGAAGCAAAAATGCTTTCTGCAATGTTCAATCAACGTGGATACAAAACAATTGCGCTCGGTAGTGATAACTTAGAAACAGAAAGAAAAGAAGCTATTGATAGGTTAGAATCTGATAGTATATCGCAAAAGCTCGATTATATTTTTACAGTTGACATTTTCAATGAAGGAGTTGATATTCCAAAAGTGAACCAAATTTTAATGATTAGACCAACTAAATCTGCTATTATTTTTATTCAACAACTTGGTCGAGGACTAAGAAAAGCAGCTGAAAAGGGGTATTTAACAGTAATTGATTTTATTGGAAATTATAAAAACAATTATTTGATTCCCATTGCTTTATATGGAGACACTTCTTATAATAAAGATTCTTTACGAAGAATAATATCACAGGGAAGCAGGACAATTCCGGGAGCTTCTACAATCAATTTTGATAAGATCGTAAAAGAAAGAATTTTTAAATCGATTGATACCGCAAATTTGCGATTGTTAACTGATTTAAAAAAGGACTATAAACTCCTAAAATATAAGCTTGGAAAAATTCCTTTTATGATGGATTTCATCAAACATGGAGAACGTGATCCTTTTTCATTTGTTGAATATTCTAAAAGTTATTATAATTTCATTAAAAAAGTAGATCCTGATTTTGATGTAAGCATCAATAAAGAACATTCACAATTTTTGGAATATTTTTCCAAGGAGATAAATAATTCGAAAAGGATAGAAGAGAGCATAATTCTCAAAAAAATGATTCTGAAAGGCTTTATTAAAATATCAGAATTAAAAGAAACTATTTTTTCAAACTATAATTACACGCTTACAGATGAAACCATAAACTCATGTGTAATTAATCTTAACTTTAATTTTATCAGAGAAGAAGCAAAAAACGTTTTTATAAAAGATAATTTGATAAAATGTGATGATGATTTACAGGAAGCTTTAAATGACTCTAATTTTAAAAAATTTCTTTTGGATTCAGTAGAATATGCTATTGAGAGTTTTTCAGCTTTATATGATAAAGATAATTATAAAGAAGGTTTGATACGTTATCATAAATACAGTAGGAAAGATGTTTGTAGGTTGTTAAATTGGCCAATAGATATAAGCAGTACCGTTTATGGGTATCGTACAAATAATGGAATTACGCCTTGCTTTGTAACTTATCATAAATCAGCAGATATCGATAGTGATATTAATTACAATGACTATTTTATCTCTCCTTCTGTATTTGCATGGGAATCACGTTCTAATAGAAAAATAAAAAGTGGAGAGATACAAAATTTAATCGCTTCTAAGCGTATATTACTTTTTGTAAAAAAAGAAGATGGCGAAGGAACAGATTTTTATTATCTAGGAGATGTTTCTATTATTAAGGATTCTGTAAAACAAGATAAAATGCCTGGTAAAGGAACTCCTGTTGTTCATTTTAAATTTGAGATAGATGAACCGGTAACTGAAAGTATTTATAACTACCTGACGAAGAATGATATTTTAGAAAATGAAAATGCAGTTGAAAATGATGTAATTTCTATAACGACTAAAGAATCTGAATCAATAAAAGACAAAAAAAGATATATTCCTCTATATAATTTTTATGCAGCAGCTGGATCATTTAGTGAAATGCAATCAGAAAAAGACTTTGAACTGATTGAAGTAGGTCAAAAATATAATTCTAACGATTATTTTGCCTGTAAAGTTAAAGGAGATTCTATGAATAGAATTATTCCAAACAATTCTATATGTGTTTTCAAAAAATATATCGGAGGCTCCAGAAATGGAAAGATCTTATTAATTGAAAACTTCAATCATCAAGACCCAGATTTTAATTCAGCGTTTACAGTTAAAACATACTCTAGCGAACGAATTGTCACAAAAGACAGTTGGCAACATTCATCTATAGTTTTAAGACCTAATTCGTATGATAAAAAGTATGAAAATATTATTATAAGTGAAGATAACGCTAGCGGTATGAAAGTAGTTGGTGAATTTGTAACTGTATTACAAGACTAAAACTCAAACCAACTCCCTCAAATATCCCCCAACAAAAACCAAATCTTCCAAAACACTACCTATCTTTGCCGAAAATTATTTTTCATGTCAAAACAGTTTTCAGAGTTAGGTATTAGTCCAGCATTGCAGCAAAGTCTCGCTGCTATACAAATTACCGTTCCTACAGATATTCAACAAAAAGTAATTCCGGTACTATTACATCAAAAAGAAGATGTGGTGGCAGTAGCAAAAACGGGAACAGGGAAAACTGCTGCTTTCGGTTTGCCGTTACTCCAACTCATTGATACTGAAAACACATCCATTCAAGCGGTTATACTCACACCAACAAGAGAATTAGGACAACAAATTCATACCAATTTAGCATCTTTTGCGGCACACAGTCCTAACATATCTATTGCTGCAATATGTGGTGGCGTTCCTATAAAACCTCAAATAGAACGTTTAAAAGAGCCTACACACATTATTGTAGCGACTCCGGGACGATTAGCAGATTTAGTAAAACGTGACGCCATCAACATTAAAAATATCTCGTATTTCATCTTAGATGAAGCGGATGAAATGGTGAGCGCGCTAAAAGAAGGATTGGATAGTATTATAAAAGAAATTCCAAAATCGAGGAGAACCTTACTATTTACGGCAACGATGCCTGGAACCATCAAACAATTGGTTCAAAATTACATGTCAAAGCACGTAATTCACATCGAAGCAGACATGAAAATTGTGGGTCATCAAGGAATTGATCATCAATATGTGGTAGTGGAACCCATAGAAAAACTAGAAGTATTACTTCATTTCTTAAACTCTAAAGAAGGCGAACGCGGTATTATTTTCTGTAAAACCAAAGCTGCTGTCAACAAACTCGCAAAAAACTTAGCGATCAATAAATTCTCATCTGGAGCAATTCATGGAAGCCTCACACAAGGCATTCGCGATCGCATCATGGGACAATTCAGAGAAGGTTACATAGATATCTTAGTCGCAACTGATTTAGCGGCGCGTGGTATCGATGTAAAAGAGATAGCGTATGTGGTAAATTATCACTTGCCAGACACGTATGATGCGTATGTACACCGAAGTGGACGTACTGCCAGAGCAGGAGCAAAGGGATTCGCATTAACCATTATTCAAAAAGAAGAAACGGACGATATTACAGACTTTGAAACTGAATTGGGCATTACTTTTAAACCGTATCAAAAGGCAGATGCAAAAAGTATTGAAGATAATAATGCGTTGCTATGGGCTAAGAAAATATTCAAAACAAAGCCAAATAGAGACATTTCTGAAGATTTAAAAGGACAAGTGAAGACAATATTTCACCATTTAACAAAAGAAGAATTGGTCGATAAAATACTGGCAAATTATGTAGCTAAAACGAGCAGTACCAACGCAAAACCCGAAACTTCTAAAAAGAAAAACAGAAAGTAATTGCTATTTTAAGCAACAAAACACATAATAAATTGAAAATAAACCAATTAATGTGTTGACTATCCAGAAAATGGTATCATCTTTGCAACTTAATAAATATTAAATTATACATTACGATGAGTAAAGGAACAGTAAAATTTTTCAATGACACTAAAGGATTTGGATTTATCACAGAAGAAGGTGTTGAAAAAGACCACTTTGTACACATTTCAGGATTAATTGACGAAGTTCGTGAAGGCGACGAAGTTGAATTTGATCTTCAAGAAGGAAACAAAGGATTAAATGCAGTAAACGTAAAAGTTATCTAAGACATATACTTCAAGTTTTACGAAAGCCTGTCATTATTGATGGGCTTTTTTATTGCCTTTATTTTACCAGAGATCGATTAAAAAAATAACATACGCATAACTGTTATATAATTTTTATGAGCGAAAATAATCATAATCTAGCAATAGAATCTTGTATCGCTACACTACAAAAGTTACTAGAAGATACCAATCAACTTTTCGAATTACCAGAAGCACAAAGAGTAGCACTTTATAAGGTTGCAGGCGAATTGTCTAGACCTAATCGGGATGAGTTTCAGCGTCGAAGAAAAGATGCGAAAAAATCTGCGAAGCGTAAAATGATCGCGAAAGATACGCATGCGCGAAAAACAACTGGAATTCGTTCGGCTCGTGAAGCAACATTGTTTGTAGCGCCTAAGTTACTGGCTGCAGCGTCAATTCCAGATGATACACCAGAATTAGAATCACCCAGAAACTGCTATGTTTGTAAAACAGTATATACGAAATTGCATCATTTTTACGATGCCATGTGTACCACTTGTGGCGATTTGAATTATGCAAAACGATTTCAATCCACAGACTTAAAAGGACAAGTAGCCGTCATTACAGGTTCACGACTAAAAATTGGCTATCATATTACATTGATATTATTACGTTCTGGTGCAACCGTCATCGCGACCACGCGTTTTCCAGCAGATTCCGCCATTCGATTTTCCAAAGAAGACGATTATCACCAATGGAAAGATCGTTTGCACATTCACGGATTGGATTTGCGACACATTCCAAGTGTGGAAATATTTTGTAATTATATCGAACAGAAATACGATCGATTGGACATTTTAATCAATAATGCCGCGCAAACGGTCAGAAGACCTTCAGGGTTTTATTTCCATTTAATGGAAAATGAAAAATTGCCCGTGGCTCAACTTCCAACATTGGCGCAAAAATTATTAAAAAATCATGTGAGTTGTCTGCAAGAACTATCAGATTTAAGTATTGCTACTTCTAAAGCAAGTAAAAATAATGTGCTTCCAGTTACTTGGCATGGACCAGAACCTGGAATCGGATTGCGTAATTCGGCTGAACTTTCTCAAATTCCATATAGTTTTGACAATTCGTTACAAACTGACGAAGTATTCCCAGAAGGACAATTAGATGCCGATTTGCAACAAGTTGACTTACGAAAAACGAATAGTTGGCGTTTAAAATTAGGCGAAATTGAAACAACAGAAATGGTAGAAGTGCAACTCGTAAATGCAGTAGCTCCTTTTGTATTGTGCAATCGCTTGTCAAATTTAATGATGAAAGAAAATACAGGAAAGAAGCATATCATCAATGTGTCAGCCATGGAAGGGAAATTTCATCGATTCAAAAAAGAAGACAGACATCCACATACAAATATGGCAAAAGCAGCTTTAAATATGTTGACGCATACCTCTGCTGCAACCTTTTCGAAGTCAGGAATTTACATGAATGCGGTGGATACAGGTTGGGTAACCGATGAAGATCCTGCCGAATTGTCCAAAAAGAAAGCTGAAATTCACGATTTTCAACCGCCATTAGATATTGTCGATGGTGCTGCCAGAGTACTAGATCCGCTGATTGACGGCATAAATACAGGAAAACATTGGTGTGGAAAATTTTTAAAAGATTATTTTCCTATAGATTGGTAGGTTTTTTAATTATTTTGGTATTATCTTTGAGTACTAAATAGTATTAATAATTAAATTAAATTACAATGAGTAGAGGAACAGTAAAATTTTTCAATGACGCCAAAGGTTTTGGATTCATAACTGAAGAAGGTTCTAACAAAGAACATTTTGTACACATTTCAGGATTGATCGACGAAGTTCGTGAAGGAGATGAAGTAGAATTTGAACTTACAGAAGGAAAAAAAGGATTAAATGCAGTAAACGTAAAAGTTATCTAAGACATATATTTCCACTTTTTACAAAAGCCCATCACTAGTTGATGGGCTTTTTTTGTGGAATTTAGTTGGTGTTGTCTGCCAAAAGATTCAAGATCGTTTTGCTGAAAGAATGAAGATATATGATGTGATTGTAATCAAATGCGAAAATATCTTTGCTCTATAACCTAACTGCGAAGCGGTCTAGTGTCTATCATCAAGCGATGCTAAAAAAAAGAAATCATTCTTTTATGTGATATAATCGTAGTTCATCTAATATTAACATGTACTTTTGCGCCTTCAAATAAAATTTGACATGAAACGCATCAATGAATATAAGAAACTCTTTGGAGTCGAAAACGAAATCGAACTAAAGATATTAAAAAAGAGGTATCGCGATTTGGTAAAAGAATGGCATCCAGATAAATTTCAGAATGGAGATCCTTTACAAGAACAAGCCGAAGCTAATAGCCGTAAGATTATTGATGGATATCATTTTCTTGTGAGCATGGCGCCTGAAACGAAAGAAAAAAACTTACCCGAATACACGGAGACGATTACGAATGGTAGTATTTCCGATTACCAACACAAAGGTTTATTGCTCGAATTGACCTTTACAGACGGTTCTACATACGAATATTTTGGAATTACCAAACCCGTATTTCAAAAAATGATGAGTGCTGGAAATCTGAATCGTTTTGCCAAACGTAACATCTATCCTAAATATACCTATAGAAGGACACAGCGTACGCTAGAAACTGCTTAATACGGGTTATTTTCACGTAGTTTCATTCTTGGCACGCTAATTGAATATGTATAAGTATTATTAAAAATTAAATATAGTACAATGAGTAAAGGAACAGTAAAATTTTTCAACGACGCTAAAGGATTTGGTTTCGTAACGGAAGAAGGTTCAAACAAAGAACATTTTGTTCACATTTCAGGTTTAATCGATGAAATTCGCGAAGGCGATGAAGTTGAATTCGACTTACAAGAAGGAAGAAAAGGTTTAAACGCAGTAAACGTAAAAGTTATTTAATACATATACTTCAAGTTTTACAAAAGCCCATCACGAGTTGATGGGCTTTTTTTGTATGCAGAAATATTTACAATTAGATAGTTATCATATTACTTTTTATCATTAGCACTATAAGGCGTATCTGTAATCACAGGTCTCTTTCCAAAGTTAAAACTTAACATACCATCGCCGTTGCCTTTCCAGTTCATGTGGCAACTGATACAACCTTGTTGATCAAAACTAGCAGCATCTATCGGCCCAAATGGTCGTCCTTTTTCCCAAAACCAACGTACTGTGCCATTTTTATCTTTTGCCTTATACATAATGGTGAGTTCAACTAAGTCACTAAACAGCGGATCACTTGGAGGAGTGGTTCTGAAGTTTTCTTTTAAAACAATACTTCCTTCTGGCAAAGTAGTAATCGTAGTTGGATTGTCTTTATAGGCATTCAAAGCAATATCATTCACATAAATTCTAATGGTTTTTCCATGTGGATTTTCGCCAGGAGTCGCTTTACTAAAGATATTATAGATATCATCTGGCCAAGTTCCCCATTTTTTATAAGGATTCACACGCATCACATATTTTAGTAAATCGGGTCCATTAGGTTCAGGTAATTTTACAACAGGATCTTGTGCTCGTGCCATTACCCAACTAAAATCTGAATATATTGTAGGATTAGAAGATCGTGCAAACGCATGACAACCAATACAGCTACTCGCTGTTTGATTGAAAGTTTCCATACTACTATTCGCTAAGTTTTGCAATATCGGATTTCCTACCCTTGTTTTATCCGTAGGCCATTGCACACCAATCAATTGATAATGTTCCCAAACAGATTTTTTCTCATGCAAATGCTCTTGATAGTCTTTATTTGCCTTTTTTACCCAATCAGGAATCGGGTTTTGTCTGGTTACTTGTGTCATTATTTGCTCAGGACAATCTTGTTGTCGGCTATTATCTGGACAGTAGGGTTTCGCTTTGGATGCATCATAAAAAGAAGGTGTAATACCCGCTTTTTTTGTGGCTTCGGTTGCTACATTGTCATTTTGCTCAAAAGTCATCCATACAAAATTAGGGTTTGAAGGTGTTTTATACACAATGTGAAGTCCAACCAATCCTACCAATTGTTCGGAACAGTATTGTATGTTTTGTTTTACTATTTTTGGAAAAGAGTCCTTTTGAATAGAATCACTCGCAGGAATGTACACAATAGCTTTCGACGTATAATACCGACTGATATCATCTTTTTTTGTATCTAAAATTCGCCAAGAGGCTTTCAATTCCATACTTCCCACAGGAAAATTGATGTCACTTCCAGCTTGTTTTAAAGCATTGTAAAATTGATTTTCTAACACATATTGAAACATGGGTTTATTCATATATACCTCATAATGTACCAGATTCGAATTCTTATCAATAAGCACGCCACCAACAGCTTGATTCGTTTCTGTAATCAACGGACTTATTTTGGACGTAGTTCTTAGAATTTTATGATTCGAATTAATTGTGTCACATACGGTTTGGTTTCCTGGAGTTGGTTTTCCCCAATCAGTAGGCGTTTCTGCATTAGCTAAAAAAATATCATACGCTTCTTTGTAGTTTTCCCACTGTGTACCTGTTCCGTCAGTTGTAGACACATTAATTGCTAAAAAAGTATTCCATGCAAATGTAGCGGCTTCATCTGGAGTTGCTCCAGTGCGTAAATCTGTTGGAAGTTTATCAGATATAATAGCATATTCAGATTCAGCAGTATCTTTACAACTGATTAATAAACAGAATAATAGTAATGCGTATAAGTAAGGTTTCATGGCGGAGAAGGTTGGTTTTTAGCATATAAAAAGATACTGCATTAAAAGTATAGTATGATTTTTAAATATAATTTTAACTTTTGTATAAAATGCTAAAATTGTTATTATTTTATTTGAATGTATACCGTTGCTCTTCTGTTGAAGATGCGTTTAGTAATTTATTGAATGTTTTGATCGTATTAAAATCGCGGGTAATTTCTCCAGAAACGGCAATTCCAGCAATTCCTGTTGCTAAGATATCAGTAACATCGGCAGTAGTGATGCCGCCAATGCCAATAATTGGTGTTTCGGTTTGCAAACCTTTTATAATTTCAGCATATCCAACTATACCTAAAACTGGAGGAAGATTTTCTTTTGTCATTGTAAATCGAAAAGGACCTAAACCTATATAATCAACTTGTTTAGCCAATAATGTTTCGCACTTTTCTAAAGTATTTGCCGTTCCACCAATGAGTTGCCATGTATATAGATGTTTTCTAGCAATAGTAGGGCAGACGTCCGTTTTTTCTAAATGTACTCCATCTGCTTTTACTTCTTTTGCAATTTTATAATGATCGGTAATGAGTAATCTGGTTTGAAAATGCGCGGTAATTTCTCTGGCTTCGTTGGCTAATTTTAAAAGTTTTTTATCTGACACATTTCTAAAACGCAATTGTACTAATTCTGCTCCGGACGTACAGGCTTTTTGGATGTTTTCCAGCACTTCTTTTGGAGTATTTCCCTGAGTGATATAATGTAGTTTTGGTATAACCATTAAATACTTACTATTTTAGAATATTCCATAAAATAAGATTCAAAGCGTTTGAGAATTGGGTGCATTTCTTCAGCATATAAGACATACTGACATTTTTCAACACTGCTTGTAATCGACATTAGTGCGCTATAAGCTGATTTTTGTACCAGAAATTCAGCGTCATCAATACTAAATATTTTTAATTGAGAAATGCTTAATCCATTCGTTAAAAATAACTTATTCATTGTTACCGGCGTAGAAATAAGAATGTCTACACCTTCAAATATTTCTGATTTTTGCACATCAATATGAAGTTGTTCATAACCAACATACACACGTAACGAAGTATGCTTTGTATAGGTTAAAAAAGTTTCATATAAAGCCAAAGCTTTTTCTTTATTTTCTACCAAAATGACCGCTCTTGGGGCACTTCCAACGGCTTCACACTTTAATTTTTGCAAGGTGGTAAGTACAAGCGTAGTTGTTTTTCCACTATCTTTTGAAGCTGTGCAATACACATTCGCGCCACTTTTTATGACTGGAATACTACTGCTCTGAAAAGGAGTAGGAGTTGTTATTTCGAGCGTTGCTAACTTCTCTTGTATATGAGCATGTAATTTTTTAAAAGGCATAGAATTAAAGAGATAACAAGTATTATAATAATTAGGACAAATATACTACCTGTGAGCGAAATAAAAGGGAGAAGTTCCTTTTTCTATGTTATAAAAAACAACTTAGAATTTTCATTCTTTAAACTCTCCATGAAAATTTAATAGTCGTTCCAATTCCTTTTTCTGATTCCACCGAAATAGTCCCATGATTTTCGGATACTAATTTCTTTACAATGGATAGCCCAATTCCAGTACTTTCTACTTCATTATTGATATTTAATTGGCTAAACATTTCGAAAATTTTGGTATGATATTTTTCATCAATTCCCGGGCCATTATCACGTACAAAAAATACATATTCGTTGGGTAACTTCTTCGTAAATGAAATGGTGATTAGGGCACTTTCTTTATCGTTATGCTTGATGGAATTATTAAGTAGGTTTTGAAAAACATGCTCTAATTCAATTCTGTTTGCGAAAATTTCAACATCATCCTTAGGCAACTGAATTGTATGTTTACTTTCGTTATCAACAACTTCTATAATTTCGTTTAGCAAGTCGTGCAGACTAAACACTTCTTTGTTCTTTTTTCCTTTCGTAATTTTTGAATATTCTAAAAGACCATTAATTAACGCAAACATTTTTGAAACTCTATCTTTCAGTAATTTAAAATTATGCTTTACATCTTTACTCTGAGTCGTGTCAGTAAGATCTTCTTCAATAAAAGAAACCAACGTGTGCATTGCTATCAGTGGCGCTTTTAAATCATGTGAAACAATATGATTAAAACTGTCGAGTTCCGTGTTCGATTTTTCTAAATGCCTTAAATTTTCTTTGAGTTGAAGGTTGATAATTGACAGTTCATTTGATTGTATAGAAATTTCTTTTTTCTGATCAAGGGCAACTTCTTTTGTGCGTTCAAGTTCTTGAAAGGAATTCGAAAAGCGTGTCATTAAAAGCATGGAAAGGAGCAAGAAAACAACGATGTAGCCAAAATTTACATAGATCATAGCATTTCCACTTTCACCTAAAAAAGAAAAGATATGAAAGTAAAAAATAGTGGAACCTAGCAACATACTTACTAACATCAAAATAGATTCGTGTCGGTTGCTAATAATTGCCTTTACAATCACAAACGTCATATAGGTAAAATTAACAATCATTAAAAGTAAGAATGGCAAGAGTAATTTGGTAAAGTATGGAGGCGGTAGCAAAATAACCAATAACGCTAGTAAACAAAAACAAGAAACAACAATTCTGGCATAGGCTTTGTGAACAAAATTGGAGAAAATAGTATAGAAAAATAGACTTGCGGATGCGCCAGCTAAGAATAACGAGATGTATTCAATCTTAGTCAAAAATATCCAACTGATCAATTCAAAAATTTCAGCAAAAGGTGCATATCTATCACTTAATGACATGTATGATAAAGACATACAAAGAATGGCAAAATAGAGAATCGCTTTGTCCTTATTCCAATAAAATACATAGAATAATAAAAAGAAGAATCCTATAAAACCTAAACAGCCAATAAAAATCATATCGGCTATAATTTGTTTCGACTTTATTTTATAAAGATGATTGCTAGAACCTAGTATTGGCGGTTCATCAATTCCTCCTTTAGTATGATAAAAATTTGCGACATGAATCACGATTTCGAACTCAGTTTCATCCGTATTAAGCGGAATAATTTGAGTAGCTCTTCTGTGTAGTGTCTCAGCTTTAGAAGTGCCAACACGACCAATCTCAGAGATTAGTTTTCCATTGATCCATAGTTTAGAGGAAGCATACGCTGCCGGAATGTATAAAGACACATGTAATCTATCTTTGGGAATCGAAATTTGTAATCGATACGTAGCATAACCAAAAGAAGGCAATTTTTCGTTGTTAGAAAGTTTAAATTGTGTCCAATTGGCAAGCGTAACTTCTGTAAACGGTATATTTTTTTGAAAGTTTTTGGGTTCTATAAGTTCATTCCAATAAAATTCCCAACCTGCATCGAGTGCAATTTCGGTCGTTTTATCAATAGTTGTGTTTTGAAGATCAATTGTAGAAAGATCATTTTTCTCTTGAAAACCAAATAGATAGCATGATGAAAGCATAACCATTATAAAACAGCATACAAACTTCAAATTATGATTGTTTAGCAACCAATTATACATCAGAAAAACGCTTGTAATTGTAGGTACTTATGTTCATTTATAAAACATTCGGGTTTCAGTTAACCAAAATAGTTAATATAAATGACTTTCAAAAATTGTGGGATATGAGTTTCTTTATAATATTAATTAAGTACTCTTTTTACGAAGCAGCGATAGGAGTAAAATGTTATAGGATTTGGTGATATTTGTTTACAGCGCTGTTCGTCCATTAGCACTTATATTTTTGCTTGATAGGTATATAATTCATAATATCTACCTTGCGTAGCAATCAATTGGTCATGTGTACCACGCTCCACAATATGTCCGGCTTCGATGACTAATATTTGATCCGCTTTTTTAATAGTACTTAAGCGGTGCGCAATAACAATGGTGGTTCTGTCTTTTATCAACTCTGCTAAACTTTTCTGAATCAACGCTTCACTTTCAGTATCTAAGCTTGAGGTGGCTTCGTCTAAAATAAGAATCTTAGGATTTGCTAGAATAGCGCGCGCAATCGCTAGACGTTGCCGTTGACCACCAGAAAGTTTGACGCCTCTTTCTCCAATTAAGGTTTCTAAGCCTAACTCAAATCTATCGGTAAATTCATTTACATACGCTGCATTTACGGCATTAAGTACTTCTGTTTCGGTAGCATCAGGTCTTGGAAATAGTATGTTTTCACGAATAGTACCTTCAAATAAAAATTCATCTTGTAAAACCACACCTAAATATTGACGGTAACTACTCAATTTTACTCGCGATAAATCTTGATTGTCAATAGTGACTTTACCCGATTTTGGTGTTAAAAATGTAGCGGATAGTCCAGCAATCGTCGATTTTCCAGAACCCGAACTTCCTACCAAAGCCGTTACAGAACCTGCGGGCGCTGTAAAATTAATGTTATGCAAGACTTCTTTTCCTTTTTCATAAAAGAAGGAGACATCCTTAAATTCAATATTACCTTTTATGGTTTTTAATTGAATAGTTCTGTCTTGGTTATCTTCTTCAGCAGTCATATTCATGAGTTCTTCAGTTCTATCTAAACCAGCTAATGCTTCCGTTAACTGACTTCCAATATTGCTCATTTGCACAATGGGCGCCACCATGAATGCTAGTAGAAATGTAAATTGTATAAAATCACCAAAAGTCAGCGTCCCTTGAATCATATAATACCCACCAATCCCCATAACTCCAGTAGTTGCGATACCTACTAAAAAGGTGGAAGAACTCGTCATTAGAGCGGTTGCTGTCATACTTTTTTTAACATTTATAAAAATATCAGCTACACCTTTTTCAAAAACTTTGCTTTCTTGATCTTCGGCATTAAAAGCTTTAATTACTCGAATACCAGCTAAAGTTTCGGTTAATCGCCCTTTTACTTCCGCATTAATTTTTCCTCTGGCTCTAAAAATTGGTCGAATATATTTGAATGATTTTAAGGCAATAATTCCAAAAATAGTTAAGGGTATAAATGTAAAAAGCGTCATCCATACGTTCATTCTTAGCAAAATAACTAAGGTTAGAATGGCAGTAAATGATCCGCCAACTAGTTGTACTAATCCAGTTCCTATAAGATTCCGAACACCTTCCACATCACTCATAATTCTAGATACTAAAGCACCCGATTTTGTATTATCAAAAAAACTAATTGGCAACGACAACACCTTCTTTTGTACTTCGGCACGCAATTCACTAATTAAATATTGTGCTTGTATGCTCAACACTTTCGTTAGCAAAAAAGAGGTAATCGCTTGTACTAATATTGCTCCAATCACAATAAAAATTACGGTATACAATTGATTGTAATCTTTATTTGGTACAGCTTCATCTAACAACACTTTACTTTGTAGTGGTAATACAAAACCAGACAAACTTCTGATAATTATCAAAAGTAAGCCCCAAAAAACTAAATTCCGCCGAGGCCAAATAATCGTTTTAAAAGCCTGTTTTAGGGTGGCTCTTGGCTTTGATTTGTCTTTATGCTGTGCTGTTTCTTTTAAATGTCTCATATATGTAACTACTATAATTTGTAAAAATAAGCATTATAGCAAGATTAAACGTTTAAACTGAATTTGTATATTTTAAAATACTGTTGTCCGACTAAAGATAAAAGACCGCTACGCTGTTAGATTATAGAATAAAGACTAACTAGTAACTAACTGAAAAATAGTGCTTATGATTATATATTTTTTATTCTTGACAAAATAATTTCATTACTAATGAAGATTAACTAAAAGCATGGTGGTTCATCAAAGATGTTTTAAAAATATAAAGTTCTAAACACAAAAACCTGAACAATGTTATCATTGCTCAGGTTTAAGTTATTTTTTTAATAATCAATGTCAATTATTCAGCTGAAGTTGAAAGAGAATCGACTAGTTCTAATGCTTCATTCATCGTATTCGTTACAGGCACAGAATCTTTCAATTCAATAAACTTTTCAATATCTTTCATTTCGCTTTCTTCACCAGAAAAATAAGGAAATACGTCCATAATAGGAGATTCAGCAATCGCAGGAATGGTGTATTCTGCCATCGTATCTTTCATGGCAATAATGGTGTTTTCATACGCTTCTTTTACATCATTCCCTTGTATCAATAAATATTGATTTGATTTACGTTCTTTACCACTTTCTTCATCAAAGGCAATCATAGCTACTTTACATTTAAACCATCTGTCAGAGTTCTCAAATGGGTGTATTTCAGCATAGTTAGCCACTTTAATATTTGTGATTTTGATTTCTTCACCTTCTCTTAAATAGGCAGCCATTTCTTGTGTAATTCTACTTTCTGCCTCTGTATAAGAGATCGCATCTACTAAAAAGGGTTCTGTTTTTAGTTTTTGTTCTCCTGTTTCTTCATCAGTTTTTCTATATTTTACTTTACATTCATACCATGTTGCACTCATATCTTTTTGTTTTAAGGGAGCCAAATATAGGATTTTGTTTCCCCTAAAAAAGTCAAAAATGAGAATAGATATTCACAATTTTAAGAAGGATTTTATAGCTGTTTTAGTTTGAGGATGTTAGGGTTTTTGTAATAATTAAACAAACTGTCTTTTGTTACTGATTTTGAAAATGGGTATTTCTACGCGTAAAATGTGGTTGAAAAAATTTTAACTTTAACAGATAACATGAATTCTGTTATTTTACGATAACAATAAACTGAAATTTAAACCTATGGAGAAAAAAGATACATTTACAGTAGCAGATTATTTATTGACCCGATTAAAGCAACTTGATGTTACAGAATTATTTCAAATTCCTGGAGATTACGTTAAAAACTTCACACAAGCTTTAGAAAAATTTAAAGGCATTGAAACTATTGGAACTTCTAATGAGTTAGATGCTTCCTATGCTGCAGATGCTTACGGAAGAACCAGAGGTTTATCCGCAGTTTCTTTACAATATGGGGTAAGTACTTTTAGTGCATTAAATGCAGTAGCAGGCGCTTATGTAGAGTCTAGCCCTATGGTGGTAATAAGTGCAACACCGGGTTCTAACGACCGACAAATCGGAAACATGTATAATGTTTTATACCATCACTCAACAGGTAACTTAAACGCAGATCAAGAGATTTATAATCACGTTACAGTGGCTTCAGAAACCTTAAGCACCTCTGTTGGTGCAGCAAAAAAAATTGATAAATTACTAATTGCAGCAATTACATATAAAAAACCTGTTTACATAGCCTGTTATAGCGAGGTTTGGGGAGAACCCTGCAAACGCCCTTCCAAAAAGAAGTTACAGCCTAAAGTAAAAAAGAGCAAACAAGATGCTCTACTAAATGCAGTAGATCAAGCATGGAAACAGTTAACAGCTGCAAAGCAACCTATGATTTTTGCGGGTGTTGAAATTTTACGACATGATTTATCAGATCTACTTCAAAGAATAATAGACGCAAGCGGATTTATATATACAACAACTTCACTTGGCAAGACGGTTTTAGATGAAAAAGGCGATAAATTTATTGGGACCTATTCAGATGCTGCTTCTATAGATAATGTTACAAACTATGTAAAGGCATCAGATTGCTTTTTAACCTTAGGAACCATCATTACAGATGATTATTTGTGGTTTATTGAAAATAAATATTCAGATATGGTGATGGCAACAACAACAGAAATTAGAGCGGGATATTATACCTATAAAGACGTTTCCATGAAAGATTTTATGGAAGCTTTATTAAAACGTTTTGAAAATAGTACATCCTATCCATTAAAAGATAAAGCTCCTAAACAACCAAAATATCCTGAACCTTGGATTTCTTCTTCAGACCCAAAATACAATGACAAACCAGATCTTATCACCTATAATCGCTTTTTTCAACACACCGTTAAACATATAGAGGATAACAATATGTGGGATGACATTAATCTAACATTTGGTGTGAGTTCTGCAATGTATGTTGCTACAAACATTTATGGAATGAAAAAAAATAGCTTCATCAGTTCTGCTGCGTGGCAATGCATTGGTTACGAAACAGGTGCTGCTTTAGGAGCACAATTAGGAAGTAAAAAACAATCTTGGACAATTGCTGGTGATGGCGGATTTATGATGATCTGTCAATCACTTTCAACCTTAGCAAAATACAATGTGAATAGTGTCATTTTTGTAATGAGCAATCAAGTGTACGCCATAGAACAAGTTTTTGTAGATGTAGATGCTTTTTGTCCAAACGGTACATTTGATGAATTTGATAATTTGCCTAAATGGGATTATATGGCTTTAGCGAAGGCTTATGGAGCCAATGGGTATCAAGCCAGTAACATAAAGGAATTAAATGCAGTATTAGAAACACTTAAAAAGAGTAAAACGAACAAACCAACTTTAGTAGAAGTCATTATTCCTGAAAAAGATTTAGCAGGACAAATGAAAAACTTAACCTCACAAGTAATGAATTGTAACAACTAAAAAATATAAAAAATGGAAAACAAAACCTATTCAATTTTTGGAGCAGGAGCAGCGGGCTTATATACAGCATGGAGACTACTTCAAGGAAAACCAGCACATGCAAGAGATAAATCAAAAAATTTAAAAAAAGGAGACGTTCTAGAATTATACGATTGGGGAAAATATCAATTTCCAGAAGAAGAAAAAGGAACTCGAGAAGCAGGTGCCAGAGTTTGTACTTGGCATTATAAAGACAATCCAGAAGCTTCTTATGTAGAATTAGGTGGAATGCGTTATTCTGCATGGGATTATAAAAAAACAAAGGATAACCCAAATCCTAATGATGGTAATAACCCTGGACACCGATTAGTTACCAAAACCATTAGCGAAATTGGTTTAGAAAAATACTCTGTTCCTTTTAACGAAGCAAGTGACCCATTGTTATCGTTAAGAGCAAAAAGCATGTATACCTCAGATATAGATGCTAGTAATCCAGCACCATATAATGTAAATAACTACGGCGCAGATTCAGGGCCAGACGATGGTTTTACTAAAATTGAAAGTGTAGGCATTGATGTTTCTGAAGACGCTTTACCACCAACAAGAAACCAATGGTGCGACTTTTACGAAAACGGAAAAATAACAAAAGATTTAGGAGAGGAGTCCATCTTTAAAAAGGGGCAAAAATTAAAAGACATTGGGTATTGGAACTTGGCCTATGATGTTTTAGGACAAGAAGGCTTTAGTTATTTAGCAGATGGTAACGGGTATTCTTCAAATGTAGTAAACAGTAACTCTGCACAATCGTTTGAAGTCAATAATGAGTTTACACCAGGAACGCTTTATAAAACACTAACCATTGGCTATTCTGGCATTTTTTCTGCACTTTTTCAAGAGATTGTAAAACTTGCAGAAAAAAAAGGCATCCGTTTTGAATATCATTCAAATACAAGGTTACGTTCTATTTTAGAAAATAAAAATATAATTCATTATACAACGGCAAGCAGAAAAGAACCTACGAAAGAATTGGATGCAAAAACCTGTAACGCAGCATTTTTAGCAATGGGAAGATATGCTATAGATTTAGTAGCACAAGCCACGCGTTACATGAATAAAAAACGAGGAGATTTTGATGTTTTAAATGAAGATAAAGTACAATTGTATTTAGAATCTGTTTTAATGCAACCATCCTATAAAATAGGAATGTTCTTTGATTCTCCTTGGTGGAGAGACGATATTCCTTCTCCACCAAAATATCCCGCGAAGTTAAATAGTTACTTTTTAACTCAAGAAGGTGTTAAAGCGCTTAAGAAAGATAAATTTCCAGTCAAATACTTAATAGCTATAGAAAAAGCAGCATCAGTAGCTGCACAAGCAAAGCTAAAAGCAGAAAAACAAGGCAAAGCCTACGATAATTCAGTAACATCGCTTATAGATACAGCCTATACTGCAGAAGCCGATTTTTTAAGTGCAGCAGAAACTATTGTAGAAGCTAGTTTTACTTATAAAGAAAAACAACAAATTACAAGTATAGCGCATTTAGATACTATTGGACCAAGTGCAACGGATATGCCTATTAGGCAAGTCGTTTATTTTGGAGACAATGCGCTTAACAAAAAAGGTGAAAAAGTCTACGGAATTCTAGCAAGTTATGATGATATACGCTATACAACGTTTTGGAAAGCCTTAGAAATTGGACCAAATAGAGAACGTGAAGTAGCCGAGTCTAAAGATACGCAACCATTGGAAGGGCCACGTAGAGCACCTGCAATTATGGTAAAAATGTTACGACAGCAATTGGCAAGTTTACATTTTGGTTCTCAAGCAGGTTATGCATCGGTTCCAGAGCCTTTAGAAACCAAATATATGGATTGGTCTTTACCACCATTTAAAGCAGGATATCATGCCTATTACTCTCATTATAATATTGGAGATGTTCAGCAAAAAATACGTAAACCATCGTCATTAGTAAAAGGTAAAGACAGCAATCTTTTTATTGTTGGATCAACATACTCTAATGATCAAGCTTGGGTAGAAGGTGCTTTCTGTACAGCAGAATCGGTTTTAAACGATTTCTTTAATATAGAAAAATTAATTGACGATAAAGAGTATCCATTTATTTGCCCAGCATAAACAAGACAATCATTAATATTATAAACTAAGCTATCATGAAAAAACCAAGCAAAAAAATAATGCCAATACAACAATCTTCGGTAAAACCGTACAGAGAATGGGAGGAAGGACTCCCTAAAGCAGGGCCGTATAATGGGGCGCAGTTCGGTATTTTATCAAAACTCCATGGTACCTGGGTCAACTGGAAAGGCGGTCCGACTGGATTGCATACCACTCCAATGCCTTCACCTGGCACATCTTCGGAGACCATCTTTGGCGTTTTTCACTTCAAATCTCAGGAGTACACGGAACAACTTAAGTTTACTCAAGTTAATGCACCTGTCCGTAACCGTGCAGGATCTAACGAGCAGTTTAACGCTGCCGTTAAGTACGAAACTGCGATTATAGACATTGATGGTGACCTCCAGCACTTTGAGGACGGAATGTACCTCTGGTTGGGCGACCATCAGATGCCTTGGGATCCGAAAAGTCCGTACCAAAACCCGCCAAACATGTTCAAGCACACATCAGATGCAGAATCAGTGAAAACTGACGGTGCTGAGCCTGTAATGGGGCCAGGAGAATTAGGACCTCAGTACGTACCGCCATACCAAATCTCTCGTTCTGGTGTGATTCCCCATGGCACAACCATCCACTTGACAGGAAACATAACGGAATCCGAAGTCGGTAAGGCTCCACATATTGCCAACCTCTGGGAACAACAATATCTGGCTGTATCGCCATCCATGGGTATCAACCCCGAGACTGATTTAATCCCGGGATCTCGCAAGAAGCCAAAATGGACAGAACTCCCTCGCGAAGCACAAGAAGGAGGAGGTCTCAACAGTGGGCGTGCCTACTTCGAGAAAATTTTCAACTACGACGATTTCGGTGCTAAGTTCCCATTCACGGTTCAGCCAAACCTGAAGTTAACGGATGCCAACGAAGGACTGGAATTCAAAAAATACGACATGATCGAGCTTGACTCTTTACACAACACGGGGGTTCAAGGCGGTATCGTCAATAACGTGATGATAGAGCGTTACTGTAGGGTCGCTAGAATGCGCTACCGTATGTGGATAGAAGAGGTTCACGATGAGGAGTTCGGAGGAATTATCGAACAGCTGCAGTACGAGCAGATCGTGGATTTCGAATTCATGTTTGGTTCCACTGGTGGGACGACTTTGTGGCCCCACATCCAAGTGAACACATTACGACGTGTGAAGGATATTCCAGCAAACAGACGTCTGCCAGCTATTCAACTACCAACAGAAGCCCCTGAAGAAGTAAGCAAAAAAACTGAAGCTACTGTTTGTCCAATGATGGGACATTCTCGTCGAGGTTAAAACAAATAACCAAGCAACTGGGACAAGTTTACTTATCAAAAAGAATAATCGTTAAAACTATAAATTATTCTTACCAAGTCAGCCTTGTTATGTCCAGAAGCTGCACAATAGTATAATTTCGCCACAGGCGACTGGCTCAATAATACCTGAATAGGGTGTTATTGAGCCTATTAAAATACTATTGAATTATAATGATCATTTTTTTATAGGAAACCAGAAGTAAATTAAGATGCTCCCAAAATATTTTGATACAACAGCCATTCAATGAGCTTTATAGGATTTTGGTTTTGAATATATTTGCTTGTAATTCTTATACATTCTTGAAGTGTTTTTAGGTGCATTCCTTTAAGAAGAGGAGCGATATGGATTGCTTCAATAAAAACATAAGGTTCATCGTGTCCTTCAATTACAAAACCTTCTATTTCTGTAACTTCATCGGCTTCTAAAATAGGAACCATTACAAAAGTGCCTTTCTTATTTAGTTGAAGTATAGTGTCTTTACGCAATGAAATGCGCTCATTTGGAATAGAGGGACGGGTAATTTTTTTTCTTGACTCCCAAAATGTGCTATTTCTAAATAGGGACTGTTCACTATAAAATTCTGAAGACCATCGTTTATTTTTCTTTACTTCTGCTGCTATCAGGTTTTTATAATAGCTGATTGCTATGGGAGCATTGTTTTTCTTTAAAATGGAGTTGACAACAATTGCGCCCTGAACACCAGATTTTATCGCTTTTTGTACGCCTTGAGATGAAATAGGATCCATTGTATACGCAGCATCTCCTATTTTAATAAAGTGTTCGCTAATAACAGTACTGTCGTAATACGGCGTTGCATCACATACCGTAATTTCACCTTGTGTTCCATTGTTTAGTATCTCAGCAGAAAACGTTGATTTTGATATGGTATTATTGTAGAATTCAGTTACTGAAGTGGCTTCTTTTACTTTCGAGGGATCTGAAAAAATACATAAAACAAAATGGGTGTCGTTTATAGGAGCACCCCAAAACCAATACTCTTGTCCAGCTTCAATAAAAGAGGAATCATTTTTTAATAGTTTTAATTCCCAATAGGCAAAAGTGGCTACTAATTTTGGCTGATATGCTATTTTCTTAGTTTTGATAATAGATTTTCTACCTGTAGCCTCTACAATGTAAGTGGATGATATTTGATGTTCTTTGTTTTCAAATGAAACGGTTGCATCCCATATTCCACTTTGTCTTTGTGTTAAGGATTTGAGTATTCCTGGTTGTATTATTTTTACTCCTTTTCGTCTACATTCATTTACAAGCAGTTCATCAAAAGTGCCTCTATCTGAATGAAAACCAGCGTTTTCTTTTTCAAAAGTCTTAATTAACGGCTCGTTAGAAGACCACAATACAGTCGATTTTAAAGCTCTTTTATAGTTTAATTGATCGACTTGTTTTTCAATGTTTAAAATTTTTAGCCAATGATGAATACCTGAAGTAAGAGACAGTCCTATATGCGGTCTAGGAAAAGTGGTTTTCTCTATAAGTGCGACTCGATAACCAAAGTCTGCTAAACGATTGGCAATTGTTGCTCCAGCTGGTCCGGCACCTATTACAAGAACTTCATATTGCGTGTTCGATAGTGTGTTAGGCATTCCAGTTTGGTACTAATCTATTTAAACGTTCGTGTGATTGTAATGTAAAGTGTAACCATCCACGAATATAATCGCATGCTGTTCTTCCTTTATCAATCACTTCATGATGACAACCTCCACCACAAAGATAACGTGCCCAGCAAGTATTGCATGGCGATTGATTATGAACATGTCGCTCCTTTAGCCAAGTATTTTGTAGTTCTGGATCAACACCGTTTTCTAGCGTTCCCATTTTTCCTCTAGGTTCATTTACAAAACGGTGACAGGCAGCTAATTCTCCATCTGCTGAAACGCCAAAATAGCCTGCACCTGCACCACATGGATAGGGACGATGTGTCCCTTTGTCAATTTCTTTCAAGGCATTAACCATATTCAAATAGGGATATCTCTTTCCTTGTAACACAGCCTTTTCAAAGCGTAATCCGCAATCAATCATCCCAGCTAGAAGCTGTTGAAGATCAGCTTCCGACATTTCATTTTTCCCATTACTCGATTTCAATAGAGGTGAAAACCCAACACTATGAAACCCTAGCGCTATAAAAGCATCTAATGCATCTCCTAAATTGATGTTATTTGGAGTTACCGTAACACGAGCAGAAACCTGCATGTTTTTTTGCATCCTTAAAAGGGGCTGAATGTTCTTCATGATACGATCATAACTTCCTGTGCCATTTTTCATTGGACGTAAAGCATTATGTTGCTCTTTTAAACCATCGAGGCTTACTGTAACAGCAAATTTATGACGTTCAAAAAAAACAGCATCTTCTTCTCTAACCAAAGTGCCATTAGTTGTTATGGAAAATTTTACGTTTACTTTTTTTTGTTCTCCTAAATTTGCTGCATACTCAGTTGCTGCATACACATCTTTACGATTCATCAACGGTTCTCCTCCAAGAAAAGTTAACTGTACAGTGTCTCCAGACGCTCTTTGATTAATTAATGTATTTATAGCCAGCTTAGCCGTTTCAAACGACATTTTTTTAGATGGCCCTCCAAAATCCCCTTGATCGGCATAACAATAAGTACAGCCCATATTGCACTTCTGTACAATGGAAAGTGACAAGGCATGCATTGGTGGAGACTGTAACGGTGTATCATCAATTAACGGAGTGGGATCGATTCCCATAGCAGCCAAACGGTAGGCTATAGCGTTTTCATCTTTAAGCTCTAATAGTGATTTTAGTACCGTTTCTGTCTCTTCTTCAATCGTATACATTTTACTCCCGTTTGGGATAAAAACATGGGCTTGTTTTGGACCACGTATAATATGCAAACTAGGAGACATAGGTTTTGACTCGGTAGCAATTACACTGGCCAAGTCATCTGCCAATCTTCGTTCTTTTAATAGCTCCATTTATGATTTTTCTTTGTTGGTATCAGAATCAAATGCATCCTTACCTTTTACGATAAAACTTAATTCGCCTTCCCAGTTCTTAAATAAGTCATCGTAATTAATAAAGCGTTCATCTTTACGATCATCTGGAAGGTATTCACCAGAACGTTCTTTCGTCATCCAATTGTCTCCTTTACTTAATCCGTCTTTTCCAGGTTCTATATTTACGTAATCTGGTCTACTTGCCGCCCAATAATAACAAGCGCATTCTCTGTAGTCATTTTGCCAAGGTGCACAGAGTCCTTGTGTAAATTCGCCTGGTTCTACAATTTGATCTGTAAATTCTGCACTGTTTTTATTAAAAATAGCATTTACTGTTAATTCACGTTGTATAATATCTTTATGGTTATTCTCTAATTGCTCAGCTGTAAATACGACTTCGGTAGGGGATTTTTCTTTTGTAAAATAGCCTGTAATTGTTTGTCCTTGCAATTGAAGCACTTCTACTAGATTATTAGACCATTCCATAAAAGAGACTGCATTTGGATTTGGTGTAGTAATTAATGTTGAATTTCCGCTATCGGGAAACATGGGACCAGTGGTTAATACAGAGATAGGATGGTATTTTTTGTTATAATATAATCCTACAAGACGATGATCTTTTAAACCTTTCAACTTACCTTTTGCTTCAAGCACATAATTATTATTTTCTAAAAGCGTAAGATCTTTAAAGGATCGTCTCCAGAGGTTCCTGAAATCCATTTCTAAGCCTGGGAAACAATTAGAAATTGCAGTTCTTGGCAGCACAGCAAAGGGGTTTCCTAAGCCTTTGTAATGCAATTGTGAAACCACATCGTTTACCATAAGCGTTTTCGGATTTTCAGCATTTAATCTTTCATCTGCACTTTGAAACATTGCAGAAGTTGCACATTGTATGATGGTATTTATTTGGCGGTGTGTAAAGCACAAGGCTCTACCATCTGCACCTCTCATCATTGCTGGCATTTTACGACGCTCTTCGTTTGAAAGATCCCCTATTTTATTTGGACGTCTTAGTGCGTTTTCAAACCAAGGCGCCATTCCTGCTCCAATGCCATTAAATACACGATCATGAATGGCTTGTACTGCTAGATTATCGACAATAGAAGTTGCCATTATGGGTTCGAACATACGTCCGAAATCGGCAGAATCTTGTGCTACCATTGTACTGGCTATTCTAGCTTTACCGTTGTATGGGTTTCCATTCATTATAGCCGTATTCATAATACGTACGGTTTCTAATGCACGACGTATAATTTCCTGTGCTTCTTCAATAGGCACTTCTTTATCTACATCGGGCCCTAAAAGAATTTGTTCTAATTCGTCTGTTATTACACGTACAGGTAATGTATCTGGAGCATAAGCCGGAGGTCCAGCACTAATGTGTGCTCTTGCTTCTAAGTCTTTGCCATTTTTCACTTTCAACTTAACACTTGCAAAACCATCACATTCATCATCAAGATAGCCCCAACTGACTTGTTCTCCTTTGTCATTTTGATATCCTGCAAAAATTTGCCCAGGGTTTGTTAAATCTGGCCCAGTACCTTCAGCATAATTAAGCCAAGTGCCTTTTTCGCTATACAGTAAAAAATCATCAGGATAGGTTTCATATACCGGATCAGCTACTTCAGCCTTACCAAATGCAGGGATTCGTGTTTTCTTGGTTCCGTATACTCTTCCTGGACCAGGTGTAAAGCGAAATCGAACTTGAGGAAATTCTTCAGTTGGTTTTATGAATTGCACATGTCCTAAAGGCAAGGTTTTTCCTTTTCTAAAATTTTCACATTTTGCTAGTAAAGGGACTTGTGCGTGAGTGGTTATATCTTTGTTAAAAGTAATTTTATCGTTCTCATTTCCTGTTCTTCGGAATAATTTGATGTTAGCCATAGAAACATGCCATGAAATATCGCTTACATCATGTCCTGTATCACGTAATAAATCAAGCGTAAGCGGCACTAAAGTAGGATTCACCACTGGAGGTGAAGTAGAGTTATCTTGTAAGACAGCAAATACTTCTAAAAATGGTGCTACTGGACGTACGGTACCATTTTTTTTATGGGGATCACCAGCGTCTTTAAAAACGATTTTTTTTGGTGTATATTTTTTAATTTCACCAGTACGTTTATCTATTAAAAGACTCTCTTCTGGCACAATGGTACGAAAATCTAACGGGCGCTCATCATTTACGGTTAATGTGTAGGCATCCATTGGGCTTTCGGAAGACCCCAATCTTCCTATGGCTATTGGTGGTAATATTCGTAGTTCTTTTATTTCTATGTTTGACATGTCTCTTAGTTTAATCGATTAATGAGCTTGGTTGGTTATTTCTTCTGCTATAGCATTTAACTTGGTATCTGCTTCTCTAAGAGAATAGAGATAGGTTTTTTGACTTTCGTCTGCGGTACATAACAATTTTTCTGTTAATGCTTGTGATGCTTCTAGAAGATCTTGATGCATTCTCCATCGATTCGCTTCTCCTATTGGGAGATCCAATGTATATGGAACCGTAAATGGAGGTCCAGCACATTTGTCTGTTTTACCTCCAAGAGGCATTTTCATAAGTACATGCGATAAACTTCTTAGATTGTACATTTCTCCAAAGGTGGCATGAATGATAGTACCTCGAGGTGAGTGTGCACCTGACTTATTGTAACCCGCATCGAGTAAAAAACTATGAGATAGGAAGTTTAATAACATCCGGTAACGAATATCAAATAAACTTGCCCATTGTTGCGTAATTGGATCTATTATATAATCTATTTCATCATTTGCCGCCTGTCCTGTTGCTGGAGAAAATTCAGGATCTGCAGCTTCATTTTGAATGGTAGGGTTTGTGGCGATGTTTCTTGATGGCATGAAATCTTCAGGCATTTCGCGCCATTCTATGTAAATACTTAAAAACCGTTCAAAATGCGAGAGTTCGTCTGCATTTTTAATTTCTGTGGATTCTCCTTGTTCAGCAATTTCTGTTACCGCATTAATAGCATCTGTTCTTGACATTAACGGTGCAACGAGTACATTTGGTGCGCCTTTGGGGCTACCAGCCATACTGTTTCCTCTTGCGCCATCTTTATAGCCGCGACCCCATTCGTCAAATTTGGCTTGAAAAGGGTAGGAGTTAGCTTGAAAAAGACTGTCGGGAATAAGTGTGGTATCGTTTAATAAAGCTAAGACTTCTTTAAAAATACAAGAGATTGGATCTCCTAATTGATCTTTATTCACACCTTGTTTCAAGAGTTTCTTGATTTCTCTTTTAATTTGTTTTTCTTCTTTGGTATCGTCTTTTTTTATGTTAATCCAATTTTCAGGAGATTCTGCATAAATGTATTTTGCCAAGGATTCCTTTGTAAAGGGTTCGAGTTTAAATGGAAAAGGATATAAATCTGTATCCCAAGGGAAGTCTTGTCTACTAAAGTTTAAAGGCGCTCCAATAACTCTCAATACGTTTTGCACAGAAACCAAATGTCCCATTTCTTCTTTTGAAATCCCCAATACTATTTCTTGCCATTTACGAACGGTATGCTTGTATTTATTTTCTATATGATCGCCTCCCATACTGTATGCACCGTAAAGGTATTGTACCATTAAACCATGTTCGAGTTCGGCATCTATATGCAATAAAAAACTTAACCAATCTTTAGCGTTAAATTCTGAAGGGATATTAATTTTACCACATTGATCCTCAGGCTTTTTAGCCCTTTTTGAAGTTAGAGATTTGATAGATTCTTCCTGACTTGCCAAACGAATAAAACGATTTAGATGCCTTAATTGATTAGTTCTCATTAGTTTAGAAATTTATTATAGTATTGGTTAATATCTTGTTCTTTTCTAAAGTTATAGATTTTTAATCTATTGAACATGATAATTGTAAATGATTATCACAAAAACAGGTATAAATACCCATAGATAAAATGGCTTCCATACTTTTTTGAAATTCAATTTTAAACTCATAAAAAGCACTAATCATAGCATTTTAAATCATCGCAGAATTTAGGAAGTCAAGCGGTTGCTAATTATTCGCTAAATCTCTATTTTAAATTAAGGTACTGATGAATGCTGCACATTTGTGTGAAAAGCAATAGAGCGTTTGCGAGCGGCAACTACGAAGAAATCACGAACATAAGTTTATCAAATATAAAATCTGTGAATACATGGAAATTAACTATTTTACAATTTTGATAAAACTTCCAATTTTTTAAAAACAATAACCTTATACATAGTACTGACTGGGACTTTATTATTTTCAATTAATAAATGTGTTCTGGTTGCTTTTGTAACTCTATCCAAATTGGTAATATATGATTTATGTGTGCGTTGGAAATTCTCAGATAATAATGTAGTAATATTAATAAGCGTTTCGGAGATAAGATACATTCTTGAATCGGTAAAAATTTTCAAATAATTTCCAAAACTTTGAATATATAAAATGGATTTGAATGAAATATTAACTGGCATTCCATCATGTTTTATTTGAAGTTCTTTATTTCCTTTGTTTTTTTTAGGTTCGGCTATTTTCGAAGCTGAAACTTTGTTTATTGCTTTTAAAAAGCGTTCAATTTTTATTGGTTTCAATAAATAATCTACAACACCATAGTTATAACTTTCTAATGCATATTCAGAATAAGCTGTGGTCAAAATCACTTTAGGTGGTTTTATCATAGAACGCAAAATTTCCATACCATTAAGTTCAGGCATTTCTATATCAAGAAAAATGAGATCAAGGTCATTTTGCTGAATGAAATTGATAAATTCAAGTGGATTCCCGGTACTTAGTACTATTTCTAAGTTGTCAATTTTAGAGCAATACTCCTCTAACACTTTACGTGCTAGTATTTCGTCATCTATAATACCAACTTTAATCATTAACTGCTTTTTTTGATTTTGAAAGTCCTAATTCAATAGATAAATTTACATGATATTTTTCTTCTTTATCATCGATTTCCAATAGGTGAGAGTTAGGATATAAAAGATTTAAACGTCTTCTCACATTTTCGAGACCCAGTCCTGTTCTTTTCAATGAAGAAACTTTGTGTGGCTTTGAATTATCAACACAAAAATGAAGCGTGTTGTTTTTTATAGAAACAGAAATATCAATCGTACTCTGTTCATTTGTACTTTGCGCACCATGTTTAATAGCATTTTCAACGAATGGAATTAGTAACATTGGGGAAATTCTTAACCTCGACACGTCACCGTCAATTAAAAATTCAATCGTACAGCGTTTACTCAATCTTTTTTCTTCAAGTAACAAATAATTTTCTATAAATTCAAGCTCTTCTTTTAATAAAACGGTCTCTTTTTTAGCACTCTCAATTTGATATCGCAATAATTCTGAGAGCTGCATGACAAGCTCAGGAGTTTCTGGCGATTGCTGTCTGGCAAGTGAATAAATACTATTTAATGAGTTGAATAGAAAATGAGGATTCACTTGCTCCTTTAAATAGGTAAGCTCCATCTCTTTTTGCAATTTTTCTTTCTCCTCATTTTCTTTTTGAATGATCATATTTCTTCTTAAGAAAAAAACAGCCATACCAGCTCCTGTTGTATAAAGAAGAAAGAAGAATATTTTAGAAGTGCCAGACCAATTATTTGCTCTTAAATAGGAAAAAGTAAGTATGCTTCCTATGAGTAGTATTCCATATGTAAAGTATCTTTTCTTATCTAAGAAAAAAGGAATAAGAACAAAATGATTTACCCAAATGAAACCCATAATCATAAAAGTATAATTAAGTCCATGTGCGTAAAATAAATAACTAGTCTCAAAATTATCTTTAAAAAACAAATTACTCAATGTTTCAAGCATAAAAACCAACAAGAAGGCTCCTATATTAATGAGTATTATATTTTTCAAAGGCTTTTTAATCATAAACTCTTTTATTAAAAAAAATAAAGATACTGTCTATAAATACAAATCTCCATAATTTATTTACAAAAGCCATATATCAATGATGAAATGGTTTTATCATTTAATTGTTGTGTTTATCCTATTTAAGATAGTAAACATAGATTATACTATATTTTTATACAACATTTAATTATAGGTGTCGAACTTTTATAAACTATGAAAATAATGAAAAACATAACAGGACTACTACTTTTAATACTTCTTTTTTTTGCATGTAAAAACGAGCCAAAAAAGGACGCTGATACCTTAAGTACTACACCTCCAAAATATGAAACGTATAATTATGCTGGATTTACAAAAGAAGAGATTTATGGATTCCATAAACGCATTTTTGAAGGAGGCAATTGGACCGAATATGGAGATCTGGAACGATATTATTATTTAAACTTTTCAGAAATAAAGCAACACTCGCGCATACTTAGGTCAGATACGCCAAAAATTCTTGATGAAACACCAAGAGATGATGTGAAAAATTTTATGACATCAACAGATTTAAAAAAAGGCGGTGGACTCTCATTAAACGACTATGTACAGCAAGTAGAAGTTAATGGGTTAATTATTATTCATAAAGGTAATATCGTCTTTGAAGGCTATCCGAGAATGTTCCCAACCGATTTGCATATTAATATGGTAATAACCCAAACTTTTGTCAGTACTTCAATTGCTATTTTGGAGGATAAAGGTTTAATCGATACTAGTAAACCCATTGATTACTACTTTGATGCCCTTAAAGGTTCAGGTTGGGAAGGTGTTCCAATATTAGATATACTTTCCATGAGTTCCGGAATTGATCGTGTTCCATTGGAGACCTATGAGGTAAGTTTTGACCCAATTAAGGATTTAGCTACAGCAAAGTCTGCTAAGCCATCTGGAACGGAGTACCAATGGTCGAATGCTGATGCTATGGTATTAACGCTTTTAGTTGAAAAAATTAGTGGTCTTACGTTTCGCGATTTTGTGGAACAGGAAATATGGAGAAAGATAGGAGCAGAATATAGTGCCCTTTTAGGGATCAATACAAATGGCACCTCTATTTCGTATGCTGATGGCATGTCAACAACACTTCGAGATCTGGCGAGATTTGGTCTTGTATTTACGCCTAGTGGTAGAAAGAGTGCCAATCCAATAATTTCTGATGCGCACTTATCTAAAATTCGGAATGTAAATCAAAACCTCAAGGAGACGTCACGGAATTTTAAAGAAACGATATATAGCAGTTATCAATGGGGTGCAGTATTCGAGGATGGCGATTTTTATAAAGGTGCACATGGAGGTCAAGGCCTTTATATCTCGCCTTCGAAAGATTTGGTTATCGCATTTTTCGGAACTTCCAATACGGATCGTGAAAGGAATCAACTTGAAGTCATTTCTCGACAGCTTTCCAAATCTGGACTGTTTGATCTTCAATAAAATGACCTACAAAGTAAAGATTAACTATATACTAATACCTATCACTACTAAAAGAAGATACAAATGAGAGCAATTAAATTATTAATACTATCAATCACTATTTTTGCAAATACTGCCTTTGCACAAGAAAATAATGTAAAAGAGTTCACCTCAAATGGAGAAGGAACTTCTTTGGTATTACCACAAATTCAGGTAGTTCCAATAAAAGATACTAAGACAAAAAGAAATTATGAATTGTATATAGAATTGCCTGAAGATTATGCTGAGAACAATACTAAAACCTATCCTGTGCTTTATTATACAGACGCTATGTGGCATCTCGAAATGTTATCTGGGGCAACAGAATACATGTTAGAAGATGTGATTCTAGTCGGAATTTCTTGGCAAAAGGACATAAATGAAGACTTAAAGCAACAATATGGGGCTCACGCTAGCCGATTTACCGATTATTCATTCTGGAATAAAGCCAACCCTAATCATCCCAAACTGAAATTTGGTCAAGCTAAAAATCACTTGGCATTTATTCGCAATAATGTGATCCAATATGTGGATAACAACTATCGCACCGATCCAGACAGTCGTAGCTATTTCGGTTACTCACTAAGCGGTGCATTCGGTGCTTATATTTTACTGACTCAACCTGATACTTTTGATAATTACATTCTTGGTAGTCCATTGAGCAAAGGCTTAATCCCTTACCTTTCTGAGATTAATACTGAATTGGGAGCTATCGAGCCAAATAAGAACAATACGTTGCATGCTAATGTATTTATCGCCTATGGCACATTAGAAAAAGATACGACCGAACCTATCGACGAATTTTTAAAATTATTGGATAGTAGAACAAATTTAAGTTTATCCATACAAAACACAACAATTGAAGGTGATCATGGAACCGCTTTCCCAATGATTGCTGTAAAAAGTGTAGCTTGGTTGTCATCTTTGATGAGTCATGTTTCAAGTGATAATTATGACGTCTCATTCTGGGATATTCCGCATCTTAATAATGCATTTGTCAGTACAACACCAGAGGATAGAAAAGACGGAATATCAGTTGATACATTATCGGTAAATAGCAATGATCGAAACGCAATCCTTAAACTTTCTCAAGAGATTTTTGATGGCAAACATGGAAGCTATGATGCCTTACTCATTTCACACAAAAGTAAATTAGTTTTTGAATCCTATTACAAAAAAGGTCGTGTCAATTTGCCTCATGGACAAGCATCCGCAGTAAAAGCGTATACCAGTTTGGTTTTGGGTAGAGCTATTGAAATGGGG
>CAYGPQ010000021.1:0-50347 GCA_964351775.1 uncultured Kordia sp.
CAATTTACTGTCTGCTGCTAATACATTTTCCAATTTTGGAAGTTTGTTTTCTTTTAAGCAATTCAATAAGCTTTCTTGTGAAAGCAACTCGCCGTGAATAGTCGTTTCTAGTGAAAGTCCTTTTTTAGAATTTCCTTTGTTTACAATGTGAATTTCGCTGTAATCGTTGTCGTTATGATTTTTATTCAACCAAGTAATAATTTCTTGAAGCGAAAAGGTATCGTCTACAATGGTGTAATTCAATTCTTGAAAATGCTTTTTCGCAGCTGCATAATAGGTGCTTGAACCTTTGTCATATCCTGCGATGAATACGACTGCTTGTTTAGAAGCGATGGATTCGTTTTCGGTTGCTTCTGCAACATCGCTTGAATTTTCTTTTGAACATGCGAATACTAATGTTAATATGATTCCCATGAATGCTGCCATTTTTAGTGCTTTTGTTTTCATAGTGTTGTGATTTTTAAAGTTATTTTTTATTATGAGTTTTCGGTTGTGAGTTGTCGGTCGTCAGTTGTGAGTTGTCGGTTGTTGGTTGTCGGTTGTCAGTTTTCAATCTTTTAATTCTTGAATCTTTCAATTTTTCAATTCATCAAAATGAAAATCAGCTTGGATAAAATCAATCCACTTTTTGATTGAAATCACGATTGTTATTGCTTTTGAAAACCCACTCTTCAATAGTTTACAATCGTTGCTTTTGACAGCCATCAAAAGTATCCAAGCTGAAATTCCCCAACTAACCAACCTAAATTCTTGTTATCGTTTCAGTGTTATAGAAGCTTTTTGTCGCATTGGCAATGCAATATGTCGCAAGCGCATTTGTTTTGCCAAGGTTGGACTGTCAATCCATGTATTGTTTTGAAATAAAGCGATTGCTTTTATCTTTCCATCGCCATCAAACTGCATGTTGATTTGCGAATAGAGATTTAAATAGTTTTGAATCATTTTTGTTGCTGTTATATCGTACCACATTTGCCGTTATTTTTTAAAATTTGTATCTTTTTTGATGTGATTAAGATGACTTTGTTTCTTAATTACATTTCAAATGTAGTGGCAACGGCACGCTTTTTTGGAGTGCTTTTAGAATTCGTTACGGTTAAACTAGAATTCGTTGAAAATCTTCGAAAACTCTTTCCATTTTTTAGTATTTATGGTTGAAATTGTCTGTATTCAGAGGGATTCAAAAACATCAATTCCAGTATTTTTTTGTCATATTGAGTACTGTCTAAATAGATAAAGAATTACACTTCTATAAACTCAGTAGAACTGTTGAGAATGGTTTTTTGAATACTTCGAAACTCAAGTGATTTTTTCTCCCCTAACTGAAACCGTCTTTTTCCTGTATTGAATCAGTTTTTAAGCTCTTACACAGCGTATTAGGTAGTTGTAATTTTGCTCTGTAAAATAAATTATAACCTAAAAACCAGAAAATCATGGGAATTATTAAATCAACTTGGGCAGGAACGCCCATTTCATTAGACGATCAATTAGAAGATGCAGCTTGGTCGGGCGCACAAGAAAAACAAATGAAGTTTGATGGCGGTTTTATGCTAGCCAAGAATGATGCTAAATATTTATATGTAGTATTAGATGTTGTAAAAGACACGCACAATGATCCCGGAACAGGCGATTATTTTTGGTTTACCTTCGATTTGAATCGTAATAAAGCCATTACACCACGATATGACGTGAATTATGGAAACTATCCCGGAAACCCTAATAAGATGGGAAGACAGTATTATTTGGGCGCAGGACGATGGACAGGTTTGTTAAATGAAGTACAAAAGTCAGAATGTAAAAGCACCTTCGGAACTTCCCCAAATTCTTCAACGCCACACAGAATATGGAATTTTAGATTTCGATTGACCGATTTAAAAATCAATTTATTATGGTGGTGGTTTAGTTCGTATACAAAGTTTGGATTCAGAGTACATTCCAACAAACCAAATTTAAACTATGATACACCGACCAACTTTTTTAGAGATTTTTCTAAGTTACACACCTTATATTTCTCTAGAAAACCATCGATTTCAACTGCCGATTTAGGACCAGTAATGGGAAGCGTCGGATTGATTCCAACTACGAAAATTAATGCTTCTGGACGTGCAACCACAGCTTCCAACTATTTTATTTATGCTCGAAATGCTGCTTTTGGAGGTTTATTGAATGTGATTGGAAATCGTACAAAAATGGATCAGTTGCCAGGACTAGGAGCAAAGAAGTATAAAGTATTCCATAGAAAAGGAACTTCAGGAGGATTTTCAGAGTTTGTGACTTCTTGGTATAATTATAAATGGAATGGTTCTGATTATGTATTGGAAGCAGCTTCGCCAGATGCTAGTAATTTCTATAAAATGCCAAGTGCAGGTGTCGATTATTCTATTGATGATTTATTGTTTCAATTCAATTCAACAAAACTCAATACAGGAGTGCATCAGTTCAAAGTAAAATTTTATAATAATGCGGGAACACAAGTTGGCGCAACGATTCCAGAACAAGTATTGACGCTGTATATTGATAATAATGTGCCTGAAGTTAGTATCAACTCTGTCAAGTATAAAAATGTAGAAATTGGCGCCTGTGGTATTGTGAATTTACAAAATGCAAATGATCAGATAGATGTAGATTTTGAAGCGTTTGATACCGAAGGAAACTTATTAGATTATAGCTTAACAGCACGCTGGGGAGATGGAGATGCTAAGAATATTGTCTATAAAAAGTATGATCCAATAACAACACCAGGAAATTGGCAAGGAAGTCATCATATTTCAGGAAGTTTCAAAGCTGAGAAAACGTGTGCACATTCGTTTAATGTATATGCAAGAGCCAGAACGACGAACGGATATGGGTATGTTGGAAAGAATACTACCTATAGATATGTTACGATTATTAAACCGTAATTTCTGTTACGATTATAAAAGAAAAAGGTTATTTAGAAAAGTGCGATTGCGTCAAACTGAACTTGATTCAGTTTCACATAATCATTGAAATTGCAACGATTAGATTCTGAATAGATACTGAATCAAGTTCAGCACATGGTTCAAAATGACGTTTCAAAATCATTTTCTAAATAACCTTTTATATTATTTTTCTTCTCGGTTCACCAAATCCATAGAAAATGCTGGTAAACATATTGCTAAATATTCGCAAGCTTCGTCAAACGGATTGGAATATTGTACGCGGGTATTTTTTTCAATTTTAATCGATTGTCCAGCTTCCAACACAATAGTTTCACCTTCAATGATAAATTGTTTTTTTCCTTTGATGATATAGGTAAACTCATCAAATTCAGGCGTTTGGTGCGGTTCACTCCATTTTGGAGGCGCAATCATGTGTGCAATGCTGATATCTGAATTTCCATCCGTAGCATTTCCAAAATGTTCTTCAATCAGTTTTCCGTCGGTTGTTGGTACCACAAAAGGTGCTTTTTGAATGATATATTTTTTAGTGCTCATTTTTTGAATCGTTTTTAGGCGTTTCCGTATGTTCCCAATTGATCATAAAATACTTAATTTTTGCTGCATCAGGTATTTGAATTGCTTCGATATTCAAGTTGATATCGTAACGTAAATCTTCGGGAAGTTCTTTTTTATCAATGGTAAAATATTCGTTTCCATCAACCGTAACCACAATATTTCTTAACGTATTGTGAATGTTTTTAATTTTATACTGTTCCCGAATATCTTTGAATGTACTTTTTAGCGTAAGTCCTTTGGTCGTTTTAAAACGCGGATCGTGAATTTGAATCGTTTTGATTTTTTCATTCACATCATGTTGCTGTCTCGGTGTTAAGGTGAGCAATTGTTTTCCTCCTTTTTCAAAAATCAGATACTTGTCGTCACCTGCTTGTACAAAGTCGCCTTCACCAATGCGTTTTATCAAAGAATCGTTGGTAAAAATGGAATCTAATTGTTGCACCGTAATTTCCTTTGTTAATTTTCCAATTTGATCTTTTTGAATCAAAAATGGATCTTCTTTTTTAGCACAACTTGCCAAACAGCTACTAATGAGAATACCTAATATGTACTTTTTCACGCGATTTTAGTTTATATTTTGAATGATGAATGGATAACCTTTTTATATTTTTTTTATTGTTTACTATTTGATAACTTTTTTCAGAATACCCAAAATACTTCTGATAAATGTAGCACTTGTCAATACCTTAATAATTGGATTTTGTCGGGTACTTTGTCTGCTGGAAGTTCTGGAAGTTTTGGCTTTTTCCTCGGCAGCATCTTCTTTTTCTTGAAGCTTCTCGGCTTTTTCAATTTTTTCGTTGAGCATTTCGTACGCACTTTCACGATCGATTTCCTCATTGTATTTTTTGACCAATTTCGAATTGTCAATGACTTCATCCAATTCAGAAGCTGTTAACACGTCCATGCGACTCATTGGCGCGCGTAACATGGTGGCAGCTAATGGTGTGGGTCTTCCTTTTTCGTCCAAAGCAGAAATCAATGCTTCTCCAATACCTAAAGAAGTCAATACTTCGGCAGTATCGTAATATTCAGAATCTGGATAGTTTTCAGCAGTAAGTTTGATGGCTTTCCTATCTTTTGCTGTAAATGCACGTAACGCATGTTGTATTTTTAATCCTAATTGTCCCAAAACAGCTTCTGGAACATCTGTTGGATTTTGTGTGACAAAGTATAATCCGATTCCTTTAGAACGAATGAGTTTTACGATACTTTCTATTTGGTTTAATAAAGCTTTGGAAGCTTCATTGAAGATTAAATGCGCTTCGTCAATAAACAACACCAATTCTGGCCGTCCGCTATCGCCTTGCTCTGGAAATGTCTCGTAAATTTCGGCTAATAAACTCAGCATAAATGTTGAAAACAACTTTGGTTTATCTTGAATATCTGTCAAACGAATAATGTTGATATAACCGCGTCCGTTTTCGTCAATACGCGTTAAATCGTTTACATCAAACGAAGTTTCCCCAAAAAATAAATCGGCACCTTGTTGTTCGAGTTCTACGATTTTACGTAAAATTGCGCCAGTGGAAGCCGTAGAAATTCGTCCATACGCTTCTTGAAATTCTTCTTTTCCTTCGCTTGTAGCATATTGCAATACTTTTTTGAAATCTTTTAAATCGAGCAATGGCATTTTATGGTCGTCACAATATTTAAAAACAACGGCAACGATTCCTGATTGTGTTTCGCTCAAATCTAAAATTCGAGAAAGTAATACGGGACCAAATTCGGAAACTGTGGCACGCAAACGCACTCCATCTTGATCGGATAAGGAAAGTATTTCAATGGGAAAGCTTTTTGCTTCAAAAGGAAACCCAATTTTTGCATGACGTTCGTCAATTTTTGCATGTCCGGGACTTGGTTGTGCAATTCCACTTAAATCACCTTTTAAATCCATTAATAATACAGGAATTCCTTTGTCGGAAAGATTTTCAGCAAGGACTTGCAATGTTTTGGTTTTCCCGGTTCCAGTCGCCCCAGCAATCAAACCATGTCTATTCAGGGTTTTTAGCGGAATTTTTACATACGCATCTGTAACGGTTTCACCTTCATACATCGCCGATCCCATAATGATATAATCACCTTTTGTAACATATCCTTTGTCAATATGATCGATAAAATTGTACTTACTACTCATGATTTACAAAATTTGGTTAAAAGTAAGCGATTTTACTGAAGTCTAAAAAAAATGCGGTTAGATTTCCGCTAAAGTTTCTCCATCACAAAAGATCCTAAAAAACAACATCCGCTTTTCAAAAGAAAAACGGATGCTTTATTGTATCATGTAAAACTATTATTTCTAGTATTTTACAATCTTTTTAGTCACACTAATATTGCTTTCAAGATCTGTAATTCTGATAAAGTACATACCAGCAGCTTCACTCTGCATAGAAAGTCTATTGTTTCCATTGCTAAACGTTCCCGCTTGTATACGTTGTCCAGTAATACTGCTAATTTCATAAGCTACATTTGTAAAATTGCTTACAGCAACTGTAAAATCAGCCGCAGAAGGATTTGGATAAATTCGTAAGTTACTAGCTAATAGGCTTTCGCTTACGCTTAATGATGGATCTGTTATTTTGAATAAGTCAGAAGCAGTTGCTCCGAAATCTCCATTTCCAGTAACTAAAATATTAGAAGCTCCATCTTCCAATCGATACGTTCCAGCTCCATACAGACAGCAAATTCCATCTCCATACGAGTCATTTATTGTAAATGTATAACAGTCATCAAATGCTGTGATAGTGATATCTTGAATTTCATCTGGTTGTGTTCCATTGGTTCCTGTAGTCGTATAGGGTCCGCCACTTCCAACAACAGTTCCTACTGAATTTGCTAATTGCCAAGTTGTTTCTCCTCCGTAACGGTCAGGTGTAATGATTACTCTGACGGTTGCTGTTCCAAAACTATCAGGAATACTAAAGTTTTGTGTGTTAGAATCATTTGATGGCGATTGATCTGTATTTCCGTTAGGATTTGATACAGAAGCAGTGAATGTATGTGCACCTGTTCCTGTTACAGCAATTGCTGATAGCGGAATATCTTCAAATGCGTCCGTTGCTAAACTTCCTGTCCAGTTAATTGTTACCGCAGCATTACTATCTAATTGGTACATGATGGTAGCACTTGTTAATTGTAAGTTTCCAGCATTTCTGATACGTAATGTTGGTGTAATATCTGCATCACATAAATTTGTTGGAACATTTAATACCGAAATTGCGGCATCATAATCAAATGTTTGTAATGGAGGAAATTGTACTAACGTTACTGGGTTTGTTCCCGCTGGGTCTAACCAGAATTTTAATTGTGTAGCGTTTGTGGTACCGAAATCCCAAGAGACTCCAAAACGTCCATAAATATCAAAACCTCCGTTGTCATTGGTTCCTGAACATGCCGCAGATCCACCAGACAGTTTTCCAATGATTAATCCATCTTGATCAAATAAGGGAGAACCAGAAGAACCTGGCTCCGTTACTCCTAAATCCCAATCGGCAATTCTCCACATTTGAGTGTTTGGATTTCCGTTGAAATTTGATACAGTTCGAGTGGCGCCTTGAAAATCAACACATACTTTTTGAATGTCTCCACTTGGATGGTGAACACCAACGTTTAAAGAAGGAACTGCCGTTGTAGAACGGTTCCAACCTGCCCAAACTACATCTGGACTTCCTGCAAAGAAAGCTGCATCTGTAATTTCAACCAATGCCATATCAGATTGAGAATTAGAAGCTCTTAAAATTGCGCCACTCGCTGTTTGTATGAATGTATTGTTTACACTTGGTGCCGTTGTAGCACAGTCAGCAACCGATGCGTCACTTGCCCAGTTGAAACGAAATGCCCAACCAGCTACCGAACCACCTAAACAGTGATTTGCAGTTAAGAAGTATGGAGTTCCATCATTGTTTGTATTGTTTACCAAAGCTCCCGTACAAAATCCGTTTCCACCACTAACGAGCATTCCAACAGATTTTTTTACATCGTCTTTAATATCATTTGCAAGTACTGAAGTTCCTGTGATATCACAGTTTACATCTACATTACAAGCTCCAGAATCATTTAATGCTTCAGGATTATTGTCGTTATACATGTCTGCAGTTCTGTACCCATGAATTACGTTTCCGATATTTAGTCGCCCTTGACCACTTACTTTTTTTGGTTCAAAATATTCAATCCAAAGACTTTCACCATCTACCATCCATGTCCCTAAGATTTCTTCAGGATTGTTGTGTAGGTGCGTAAAAGTGTTTAAAATTTGAGAACGATCACCATTATAGATGTATACTTTTCCTCCAACAGGAAGATTGTAACGATCAAATATTAAGTTCATCGTTAGTGCATCAGGTGAAATAATATTCACTCTCCAAATACGATCTCCGTTTGGTAATGTGTGCCATTTTCCGGAATTATTTAAACCATAATCTACAAAATGATCATATCCAAATCGCCAAGGAATGGATTTGTCTAAGTCATTCACAGCATCTTCTGCTTGTAAAGTTGTTAGATTTGGTTTTTGAAGTTCAATTGGGACTACTTTTTCAATGGTAGCGATGTTCCAACTTTCGGGAACTGGTCGTTGAGAATTTTGTGCAGATGCCTGAAAAATAAAGGCAAATAACAAAATGAAAGTAAAGTTTTTCATAGTAAATAGGTTGTGTTGGTTAGATTACAATTCTTTTTCATGGCAAATTAATGAAAAAATAACATTTTCAGCACTTTTTTTTCAGGTAGTCACACAATTTGGTGTATATTTCTTAATATTGATCTTAAATTTAACAAATTGCGCGATAAAAAAATATCTTTGTACTACTTTTGGAATACTATTTGAAAAGAAAACCCATATAAAACACCTACCCGTTTTATTTTACAGATATGAAAAAACTATTGATTGCCGTATTGCTTTTCGCTTTTGTACAAACTTCTTTTGCACAAACTGATCCTTACATAGAGAGTGTAAAACATTATTTAACGATCAACGGAACACAGGAACAATACGAAAACGCTATTGACGGAATGTTTACCATGTTAAAAAAACAGTTTAAAGCTTATGAGGTTTCGGATGCTATCTGGACAGCACTCGAAAGCTCCAAAAAACAACAAGTTGAGGAAGTGAAAGCAGTTTTAGTTTCTGCTTATAAAGCCTATTTTACATTAAATGACATTAAAAATATGACTGTTTTCTACGAATCTGCGGCAGCCAAACAGTTATTGGCAGACGCTTCTAAGTTAACAGACATACAACGACAACAAATAGGAAACTTTTACGATTCTGAAACTGGTCAAAAAATGATTGCTAGTAAAGATGGATTGGCACAAATAGAAGGTGAAATTTCTATGCAATGGAGTGGCGAATTGTATAAAAGTGTCATTAATAAATTAGCGGAAAAAGGATATAGTTTACACTAAGCTTTCTAATAAATACCTAACAAAGTTCACTGAGGCACTCGAAGTGAACTTTGTTATTTATATAACTTTGCTAAATAATCATAATGTTCGCCTTCAAGTATTAATTCGCATTGCAAACCAGACGCGTGTGCAGCATTTTGTAATGTATTGTAATCAATATATAACCAATTAAAAGGAGCTTCGTGTTCGCCTTTGTAGCTTACATTATAGGTGAGTTCGCCATAATAATCATTCTCTGAAGGAATCCATTTTCCACCATCTTCATCTTCATCAAACATATAAATGATATCGGAAGAATCTACCAAAATTTGTCCGTCGTCAGTCAATAACGTTTTAAGATGATTCAAGAAATTTCCAATGCGATTGAGTTTTCCGCACATTCCAGCACCATTCATCAGTAAAAGAATTGTGTCAAACTGTCCAGAAAACGTTAAGACATCAGCAGTGATTGCTTTGTCAATTCCTCTGAGTTTACACGCTTCAATGGCAGCTTCTGAAACATCAATGGCAGTTACTTCTAAGTTGCGTTCATTTTGTAAATACAAACTATGACTTCCAGCGCCGCACCCAACATCCAATACTTTTCCTTTAGCTAGTTTTAGTGCTGTTTGTTCCAATTCTGGCATTTCATCGTACGAACGAAATAAATAGGGAAGTGGCAACGTATCTTCTTCTGAAATAGAGGTTGAGGTGGTAATGTCTTCTGTGTAATTTCCTTGTTGGTAGTCTAAAATAGCTTTCCCGAATAAATCTTTCATCTGTGTACAAACTAAGTCGCAAAAATACAGGAAGTAATTGAAATTTTACTTAATAACTTTTATTCTATATAAAATCATATTGAAAAAGAATAATTCAAGTTATTTTATAACTGTTGTCCGACAAAAGATAAAAGACCGCTACGCTATTAGATCATAGAATAAAGATGAAACAAGAGAACCCGCTACGTGTTATTTCTTATGCTATTTGAATGCCATAAAAAAAAGCAACGATTCGTACCAAAGTATTCCTCGTTGCTTGTTGTTAACTATAACCTAAATAATTAACCTAGATCCGTAAAATCCCCCAATTTTATGATTCTATAGTTTTAAAAATATATCATTAAGATGTATATTTTCTTCATGTTATACTAACAAGTGCTGTTTTAAATGTTTTGTTACCCAATAAATCAAAAAAATATCATGTATTTTTGTTCACAAACGAAGTAGACACATGCAAGATTTTATCAATGCACTTCCTAAACTCGCTAAAGATGTGGAAGTTGAGAATAAAAAATTCTTTATTAAGCTTAGAAAAAAAACACCTAAAAATTTAGACTACATCATGCAGGAATTGCATGATGAGGAGTTTGAAAAAACTGATTGCCTTACCTGTGCTAATTGTTGTAAAACGACAAGTCCCATATTTACAAATGCTGATATTGCGCGTATTTCAAAGCATTTCAAGATGAAAGAACATCAATTTATTAGTCAATTTTTAATTTTTGATGAAGACAATCACCATGTATTACACACCGCGCCTTGTCATTTTTTAGGAGCCGATAACGAATGTATGATTTACGATGTACGTCCAAAAGCTTGTAGAGAATATCCGCATACCGATCGCAAAAAGTTTCATAAGATTTCTGAAATTACTATGAATAATATTGCCATTTGTCCAGCTACTTATAATATTGTAGAAAAATTGAAGACTATTTTAGCAGATAAGCCCAAAAAGCAAGCTAGATAAATTTATAGAAAAAGCGTATCTTTATAACCATCGTATCACATTTAATCTTTTATCGTTTTGGATGCTATTTTAACCTATTTCGATTCCATTCCATCTTCGCACAGAAGTGCTATTTTAATTGGAGGAATCGCTTTCTTTTGGTTTATTGAAAACTTGATTCCTTTATTTCGATTTAACTATAAAAAAGTAAATCACGCTGGTATCAATATCTTTTTTACGTTGACGACTATTGTGGTCAATTTTGTACTTGCCTTTTTACTATTCAAAGCTTCGGAATGGACAGTTGCCAATAAATTCGGGATGTTGCAATGGATTGACATCCAATTTCCAACTTTATCCGTTTGGTGGTATGTATTAATTGGCGTCGCTTTGCTAGACTTTTTTGGTGCTTGGTTGGCACATTACGTAGAACACAGAATTCCTGTATTGTGGAGATTTCATTTGGTACATCATACGGATACGCATGTAGATACTACCACCGCAAACAGACATCACCCGGGCGAAAGTGTCATCCGATTTGTGTTTACTTTAATAGGTGTTATAATTGTGGGTGCGCCCGTGGCAATTATCATGTTATATCAATCTTTATCAGTCGTTTTATCACAATTTAACCATGCAAATATTGGCATTCCAAAAGTGGTTGATAAATGGATTAGTTACATCATCGTTTCGCCAAATATGCACAAAGTACATCATCATTATCAGTTGCCGTATACAGATACAAATTATGGAAATATCTTTTCTATTTGGGATCGAATCTTCAGAACATTTGCTGCCAAAGATCCAGAAAGTTTGGTATATGGCGTTGATACCTATCCAGAAGCATCTGAAAATGCCAACTTAAAAAGTTTACTCAAAATTCCTTTCAACAAATATCGTCCGCCAACCACATTGAATGCGGATGAATAACGTTAACGCATGAAATTTTTCAAAATTTATTTTCAACTCGTAGCATGCAGTTTCATTTTTGTTGGATGCACGCCTAAAGCACATCACCAAAAAATGATATTCATACAAGGACATCGCGGTTGCAGAGGTTTACTGCCCGAAAATTCAATGATAGGTTTTGAAAAGGCAATCGATTTGAATGTATTTGCCTTAGAAATGGACGTAGTGATTTCTAAAGATCACAAAGTAGTGGTTTCGCATGAACCGTTTCTAAATCATGAAATCGCATTGGATCTTCAAGGAAATCCAATTTCTGAAAGTGAAGAAAAAAAACACAATCTCTATCAAATGAATTATGACAGCATTCGTCAATACGATTGTGGTTCAAAAGTGCATCCGAGATTTCGATCGCAAGAAAAAGTAAAAGTGGCAAAACCCTTATTGTCAGAAGTGATTGCCATGGCAGAAGCGAAATCTAACCACGAAATTTGGTATAATATTGAACTCAAAAGCAATCCTGAATACGACGGAATTTACACACCACAAGTTCCCGAATTTGTTCGGTTAGTGCTTGAGGTTTTAGCAGAATATAAGTTGGGACGACGCGTCAATTTACAAGCTTTTGATCTTCGGGTATTGGAAGAAATAAAAAAACAAGCGCCTAAAATGCGTGTGGCGTTGTTGGTGGATGCACACGAAAATATTGACGAAAAACGGAAACTACTTTCCTTCAAGCCAGAAATCATCAGTCCGTATTTTAAATTGCTCACGAAAGAAAACATCAAAGATTATCAAAAACGTCGATTTTGGGTCATTCCGTGGACGGTAAATGCAGAAAAAGACATGCAACAAATGATCGATTGGAAAGTGGATGGTATCATCACCGATTATCCGGATGTGTTGAAATCCTTAATGAAATGACAAAACAACAGATTTTAGTAATTGGATATGTGTGGCCAGAGCCCAACTCTTCTGCCGCCGGAACGCGTATGTTGCAGTTATTACAGTTCTTTAGAACGAACAATTGGGAAGTGACATTTGCATGTCCAGCCGCACAAAGTGGCGTTGCTTTTGACTTGCGTCAGCTTGATATTGCTGTGAAAACCATTCAGATCAATGATGCAAGTTTTGATGAATTTGTAAAGAAGCTCAATCCGACAATCGTATTGTTTGATCGTTTTATGATGGAAGAACAATTTGGTTGGCGCGTTGCTGAAAATTGCCCGAATGCACTGCGAATTTTAGACACAGAAGATTTGCACAGTTTGCGAAAAGCACGTCATCAAGCGCTAAAAGATGGTGTAGAATTTCATATTGATCAATTAAAAAACTATCAATTGGCGCAACGCGAAATTGCCAGTATGTTGCGCTGTGATCTTTCCTTGTTAATTTCGGAAGTAGAACACGATGTATTAGTCAATGAATTCAACATTGATTCGACGTTATTGGTATATCTTCCATTTATGTTAGAAGCACCCACAAAAGCACACATTGAAGCCTTGCTAAGTTTTGAAGAACGGCAACATTTTGTCACTATCGGCAACTTTTTGCATGCGCCCAATCGGGATATGGTGTTGTATTTAAAAAAAGAAATTTGGCCAATCTTACGAAGAAAACTACCCAAAGCCGAAATGCACATCTATGGTTCGTACGCGAAAGAAAATAGTTTACAACTAAATCAACCGAAAGAAAAATTCTTCGTTCACGGACGTGCCGAAAGTGCTGCTGAAGTCATTTCAAAAGCTCGAATCTTATTAGCACCATTACGATTTGGCGCAGGTTTAAAAGGAAAGTTTATAGACGGCATGCAAAACGGAACACCTTGCGCAACGACAACAATTGGCGCGGAAGGTATGTACGGAAATTTATCTTGGAATGGAATTGTTTCAGATGATATCGAAACTCTAGTCAATGAAACTGTGAAATTATATTCAAACAAAAATCGTTGGTTAGCAGCACAACAACATGGTTTTGAAATTCTCGCAAAGCGGTATTCAAAAGCGATTTTTCAACAACAGCTTTTAGAGAAAATAACGATCACGCAAAAGAATCTTTCAGCACACCGAACTCAAAACTTTATGGGAAGTTTACTGCAATTACACACTGCAAGAAGTACGAAGTATATGTCACTTTGGATTGAAGCTAAGAATAGAATTTAGTATTGAGTTCTGAGTTAATAAGTATTGAGTTATGAGTAATTCCGTTATGAAGTAATTAGTTTTTCTAGTAAGTTAAATTATTAATTTGAAAATGAATTAGTTTTCCCAATATGCCGCCAACTGTCAACTGAAAAATCGCCAACTGAAAACTATTCATAAATCAAATACTTTGCTCTCGTTTTTCTAAAAGCTTCCAAACCTTCTTGCCAAGTCGCTTTAATTTCAGCTTCCGATAATCCGGCTTCAATTTGTTGTTGCAATTTATCGGTTCCTGCGAGTTTTGAAAAGAACTTATCTTTATTAAAAAAAGGTGTTTCTGCCGCGTATTGTTGCTGTGTTTTGTAAAATTCGAGCAGCCACGTTAATTTTATTTCTGCTAATTTTTCATGATTCGATAAGTTGTAACCATTGCATTCTTTTCCATTGTGCTTTGGACTTTTCGCGCCAAAATTTGGCTTCGGTGTAAAACTGTACGTATGACGTTTTAAGAAATATTCAGGTGTTCCAATGACTTGAAATTGTTGTTCTGTTCCTCGTCCAACACTCACAACAGTTCCTTCAAATAAACACAAACTAGGATATAAGTTGATTGCCTGATCGTTTGGTAAATTTGGCGAAGGTTTTATGGGCAGACTATACGAAGTTTGATGCGTGTAATTTTTCACTGGAATAATGGTCAAATCGCACTGAACTTCATTTTCCAACCATTTCTCGCCATTAATCATCTGTGCATATTCGCCGATAGTCATGCCGTGAACTATTGGAATTGGGTGCATTCCCACAAAACTTTTAAATGCTTTTTCTAAAATTGGTCCATCCACATAATGTCCGTTTGGGTTTGGTCTGTCAAGCACAATCACAGCAATATTTGCTTCTGCGCAGGCTTCCATCACATAATGTAAAGTGGAAATATAGGTGTAAAAACGCACGCCCACATCTTGCACATCAAAAATTACAACATCTATATTTTCTAATTGTTCAGGATATGGTTTTTTGTTTTTTCCGTATAAGGAAATAATTGGCAATCCTGTTTTAATATCTTTTCCATCTTTTACAATTTCCCCAGCATCTGCTTGTCCACGAAAACCGTGTTCGGGTGAAAAAACCTTTTGTACATTTACACCAAGTTGTAATAACGAATCCACCAAATGTGTATGTTCGGTTTCCGATTTGAAAATTACGCTTGTTTGATTTGCAACAATTCCCACACGTTTATTTTCTAGCATGGGTAGTAATTTGTCTGTTTGGTTTGCACCCACCATGACTTCTTTTTTCGTTTCCGTCATTGATGTACTTCCAGTCTCAGCAGATTTCTGCTCGTTTTGTTGTCCTTTGGCGTCACATCTTGTGAAAAATCCGATTAATAACAACAATAAAAATGTATTTTTGAAAAATCTATAAACCATTCTTTAATTTGAATTACGAGTTTTTTATTGCCAAACGTATTATTAAGGCAAAACAGTATAAAAGTAGTGTATCAGCAACAATAATAAAAATTGCCATAGCTGCAATTGCTATTGGGCTTGTGATGATGATGGTTGCGATTGCTACGGGAATGGGACTGCAAAAAACGATCCAAGAAAAAGTGGCGGCGTTTAATGGGCATATTCAAATCTCTAATTTTGATAATAACGATTCGGAAGTTTCGTTGGTTCCTGTAGATTCTAAACAACCCTTTTACCCAGCATTTACGCAGGTTTCAGGCGTGAAACATATTCAAGCGGTAGCCACCAAAGCAGGAATTATTCGCACAGAAAAAACATTTGAAGGCGTGTTGGCAAAAGGTGTTGGAACGGATTATAATTGGGATGCTTTTAAAGATTTTTTAAAAGAAGGACGCTTACCCGATGTTACTGGAAAACGTGAAAATAGAGAGGTTTTAATTTCTACTTACCTCGCACGCCGATTGGAATTGAAACTTGGCGATACGTTTAAATCTTTATTTTTAAAAGAGAATACCAATGAACTTCCGAACGAGCGCACCTTTGAAATTGTGGGTATTTACGAATCGGGTTTTCAGAAGTTTGATGCCAATGTGATGTTGGTTGATATTCGTCATATTCAGCGGATGAACAAATGGAACACTGAGCAAATAGGTAATTTTGAAGTCTTTTTGGATGATTTTGATAGGATTCAACAACGAGAAGATGAAATCTATTCAGTGATTCCACCAAATTTAGATACACAAAGCGTTACGAGTAAGTTTCCGTTTATTTTTGAATGGATTTCACTGTTTGATGTCAATATATTTCTCATTATAGGGATCATTATTATTGTTGGCGGTATCAATATGATTACGGCATTGTTGGTATTGATTTTAGACAGAACACCGATGATTGGAATACTAAAATCGCTTGGAAGTAGTGATTGGAGCATTCGTAAAATCTTTTTATACAATGCAGCTTATTTGATTACTATAGGATTGCTTTGGGGAAATATCATCGGGATTTCATTTATATGGATCCAACGCACTTTTGGACTTCTTAAATTCCCGAATCCTGAGCAATATCACACGGCTATCATTCCAACACACATCGAAGTTTGGCATATTTTGGCACTCAATGTGGGTACATTGGTATTGTGTGTGCTAATGTTATTAATTCCTTCCTATATCATCACAAAAATTACGCCTGTAAAAGCGATGAAGTTTCAATAGTTTGATGCGAATAGCATTTTATTATTGACAAACAAAAATCTGTTTTTCCGAATGATTTTCAAATGCTGTTTCTTCAAAACTTCCAAACTTATGCAGAATTGTAAAACCATTCCATGCTAGGTACGCATCTAATTCTTGCGGAAAAAATAGTCTCATATCCAAATTTTGAATCGAATCAAATACACCATTGATATAATAATGCCACTCAATACGATTCATTTGAGTTTTGTTTTCATATATCATGCGCTCTTTAATCAATACTTCTCTTCCATCGTTGGTGGTATAGTTGGCAATTTCTTTTTGTTCTTTTTCACTTTCAACTATAAATTGAATATTCGGATTAAAACAATCGAACAGAAACAAACCGCCTTCTTTGAGATGTTTTTTAACAACATTTAATGCTTTAAACAAATCTTCATTTTCATATAAATGATGGATGGAATTGAATGGAATAAAAATAAGATCGTATTTTTCTGGTAAATCTAACGTTCTCATATCAGCTTCTATAAAGTCAATTTTTAACCCTGCTTCGGAAGCTTTTACTTTTGCTTGTTCTAACATTGAAGACATATTATCTATGCCACTAATATCATATCCAGCCTTTGCAATCGGAATGGTAAGTCTGCCTGTACCACAACAAAGTTCCAGTATTCGGGCATCTTTATTTTTGGGCAGCCACCGTTTGTAAAATGGCAAATCGGTAAGGTTGGTATTCATTCCATCATAAATATTCGCATCATATACTAAGTCGCCAACTTTATACGTATTTTCCATATATATTTTCTAATAGTTATTAGTTACCTATTGTTTTATCAAATGAGAGCCAACAATCTCGGATATGAGTAGTTGTGAAGACAAGTATTTTAACCAATTTTTAGTTTAAATAGTCTATTGTATGAACCATTTCAAATTTTGGGCTTCTTCTCATAAATTCTCTTAAGAAAGCTGTATGAGCAGATCCCATAATAATAAATACTCTGTCATTCTCTGTCATTGGAATTCTATTTAGATTAGAATATATTTTCATATTTCTATGATAAAATATAGCAGCATTATCGGCGCCTTCAAATCCATCTTTTGTACCTACATACAGTAATTTGTCTGCATTGATATTTATTGAATAATCAAGGTGTAAGGGTTCGTTAATCAATTTTAATTTTTCAAGTAATGAGAGCTTATCATAGTTTTGTTCACGTTGCGCCATTTCGGGATAGTCTTTAAAAGGTTCATTCGTAAGTTGCAAATATGTTTTTGAATCAATTGCATTTTCATAATCAGGACTGCTTTCAAAGAAGTCTCCAACGCTATAATTGTATCCCATGTGATTATCGATTCCGTATATTTTGCTCACACCACTTAATCTGGCTATATCAAAGGCTACCATACTGATTTCACCATGATCCGTATTTAATTTTGAAGGATCTTTCAAAAATTCTTGATAGGCTTTATTGATTTCATCGTTGAGTTCAGGTAAGTTCTCAATACAAATGATGGTAGGTTTAAATTTTGCCAATGCTTCAGAAATTTTTCTAATTTCTTTTTGAGCATCCACACTATGTTCATCAAATTCTGTTTCGTTAGCATCAGAAGTATATCCAAAATGGAATGTTCCAACGTTTAGTACTTTTATCTTTTTACTTTTTTGTTCAATGCCACTTTCTTTTTTTATTTCGAACGATTTTTTATCAGTATTGCAGCTAAAAATAAATATACATATAAGTATGATGGTTTGTTTCATGTGTTGGTTTGTAGAAATTGAATATTATGAGTTTGTGGATGAAGCGTAGCATTCAGCAAGGTGCTATGACTTCATATCTATGTTGTACAAAGTATCTATCACAAAAATCCAAGTTATTTTTACAATAACCAAACCTATTTTTAGTAAAGTTTTAATTATAATTAAAACTACACTATTCTTATGCAAAGTCAAAGCTGTCCAACAGATTTTTAATAGCGGTTTGCGTAATATGTGTATGTGAATTACAGTAGTTTTAGATTTCATAAAAAGGGAAAGAGTGTTTTTTAATGATGATTTCAAGGCAGAAATGGTCTGTACGCTATTTGATTGAATGTAAACTAAGCATCAGAAATTAACGGTTTCATAACAGTAAGACTTTTGAATTCGACACCATAAATCTAAAGAGAGTTTGTATCTTTGTCCCTTCAAAATATAAGAATGGAATACGCAGAAAATATATTAGGAACTATTGGAAATACACCTTTAGTCAAAATGAATGCTTTAGTTAAAGATGTGGATGCTTTGGTATTAGCAAAATATGAAACATTCAATCCAGGGAATTCTGTAAAAGATAGAATGGCGTTAAAAATGATTGAAGATGCAGAAGCAGACGGACGCTTACAACCTGGCGGAACAATCATTGAAGGAACTTCTGGAAATACAGGAATGGGATTGGCATTGGCTGCCATCATCAAAGGCTACAAGCTTGTTTGTGTCATGGCGGATAAGCAATCAAAAGAAAAGATAGATATTTTACGTGCCGTTGGTGCAGAAGTAGTAGTGTGTCCGACAGCGGTTGAACCAGATGATCCACGATCATACTATTCGGTATCCAAACGTTTGGGCGAAGAAACACCAAATTCATGGTATGTAAACCAATATGACAATCCAAGTAATGCTGCTGCGCATTACGAAAGTACAGGTCCAGAAATTTGGAAACAAACCGATGGAAAAGTGACACACTTTATTGTGGGAGTTGGAACTGGAGGAACCATTTCTGGTGTTGGTAAATACTTAAAAGAACAAAACCCAGATATAAAAATTTGGGGCGTTGATACCTATGGTTCTGTGTTTAAAAAATATCATGAAACAGGTATTTTTGATGAAAACGAAATCTATTCGTATATCACAGAAGGTATAGGAGAAGATATTTTACCTAAAAACGTAAACTTTGATATCATTGACGGTTTTACGAAAGTAACGGATAAAGATGCAGCTGTATACACACAGCGTTTGGCAAAAGAAGAAGGGATGTTTTTAGGAAACTCTGCCGGATCTGCCATAAAAGGTTTGTTACAACTAAAAGAACATTTTACAAAAGACGATGTGGTGGTGGTATTATTTCACGATCATGGAAGTAGATATGTGGGGAAAATGTTTAATGACGATTGGATGCGCGAACGCGGATTCTTGGACGAAGTAGTTTCTACGGCAGCCGATCTTATCAAAGATCATCACGATAAGCCTTTGGTTACCGTAAAAACAGGCGAATTGGTTTCGCATGCCATTGAGCGTATGCGTAAATTCAAAATATCACAAATTCCTGTGATTGACACCGACGGTTTTGTAGGATCTATTGATGAAACAGCATTGTTTGCAAAATTTATGGAAAACAAAGATATTGCAGATATGTACATTGCGGACATCATGCAAAAACCGTTTCCTATTGTTCACAAAAACGCTTCCATTGATGATATTTCTAAGTTAATTACGAAAGATAATCAAGCGGTATTGGTTGATTTAGGAGCTCATAAATATCATATCATTACGAAGTACGATATTATCAAAGCGATCAATTAGATTAGTTACCATAAAGCACAAAAAAAAGTCGAATAGCAATATTCGACTTTTTTTGTATGTGTATATTTTTATAAGATGGGTTCTTTGGGTTTAAAATCGGTGAGCAGCTTCTTATATCGTTTCTCTAAATTTCGGTTGTCAATTAATATGATAATCAACACAGAAAAGAAAATAAGTATAGAATATCCTAAAATAGAATTTAAACTTCCTTCTTTATCGGAACTTTGTCCACCGCCATCAGCATCATTTGTAATAGTAGAAGGAGTTAATCCACTGGCATCATTATTTGTGTTGCTAACGACAGTTGAGTTCATTTTTTCCTTCGTACGATCTTTTTCGGTCGTGTTATATGCAAGTAGGCTAAAGGTAAATATGAAAAATAATAATATGGTAATTTGTATTTTCACAGCATAAATGTATAAAAAAAAACTCACAAAAATAATTTTAACTATTGATTTTTAATATTTTAAGAATTTTAAAAGTGTTTTTTTTGTTTGTGGTTGTATTTTTTTAGCACCTATTCAAGTGTAATGCAATACTCTCAATTGACAAAGTTTTAAAATTCATAAATCAATCGTTTTTGATGTGTAAAAATGTATAACTGTGTTTGTGTACTTTAGTTAAACCCTTTAAATATCAATAATTGCTTGTGATCTTTTAATTTTTTAATAATTGGTTAAATTCATTAATTACACTAAAAAAAGCATCTTAGTTTCAGTAAAAATGATGTAACAGCGGCGATAGTTTAGGGGAAGATAGCGCTTGTTAACGATCAATTTTTATTGAAATTGGAATTCTAAAATTCCGATCATTTATTAAATGTTTAGCAAACATAACAACTTTTTTCTTAAAAAATTGCATTTCATGCTTAGATTAACTGCAAAGAAAGGAAGATGAACTGCATTTGTTAAGATTTTCTTTGTAAGTACACACAGCTGGCGGTTTCTTACGCTTTTGTGAATATATTTTTACTCTTTGTGGTCGATTGAAATACAAAAAAGATCTTACAATGATAAGGTGCTTAGCATTGTTTCGTTTTGTATATCGTTTGGATCTAGTGCATATTGATACACGCCTTGTGCTCCAATTAAAATTAATAAGTCATTCTGAATAATAACATCAAAGCTTTCCGTATTAATGGCGTGTACTAAGTTCATGTTTTCAGGATCAGAAATATCAAATATTTTTACTTCATCATCACACACAAATAAGTAGTTTCTATAAAAGCCCATTCCCACAGGTCCTACCAAATTTCGTTGTGAAATCAACACTGGGTTTGTTACATCCGTTATATCATACATTTCCAACAGATTTAAGTTTACACCACATTGATTCCCACCTTTTAAGGTAACAAACGCGTGTGTATCGTTGGCAATTACTGGGTCACAAGCGGTAAAGTGCTGTACGGTTGCTAATAGCAGCGGCGTTTCAAAATTATTGATATCGTAAATATACATACCGTTTCGAGAGCCGATATACAAATAGGATTTATAAGAGAATAAGGTTTCAATATCAAATCCGACATTCACAGAATTTACCAAAATTGGATTTTCTCTAGTATGAATATCAAATACATTTAGTTTTTGATAATCTACCGTGTACAAATGATTGTCCAATATGGCAAAGCGCGCTAACGAGCCCGATTGTCCAGTTTCGTTGGCAAAATTTCCGTTAGTAGCTGTTGCGTTGTCAGCATCACAAGCAACAAGAATCATTGCTATGCTGAGTATGAATATATAGGTGATTTTTTTCATCATTTTTAGTTTTGTGTCCAATTAACAACGATTTCGTCTGCGCCTACATTCGGATAATAAAAATCGGGAGAAAGTAATACGGGAAATATGTTTCTCACTCTTTTCGTTTCAGTAATGGCGGTAAAGGATCCATTAAACTTTAATGCGACCAAATCAACTGCTTGGTTGATGTAGAAAGATTCGCCTTTAGAAATGATATCTGTTACACCGGGAGTTGTTAAAAATCGTTCAACAATTGGGTTGGAAGGATCTTGGTTATTAATAATATGAAAACCAACATTGGGTTCGTTCACAAACAAATAGTCACTGATGACATATATTTTTCCTGTTTCTGCAATTGGGCGTGCTGCTTGTAGTTCAATAGAATTTTCTAGTTCCGTGCGGGAAAGTATGACGGCTTCGTAGTTGGTGAACTCAGGAGTTCCGTTGTCATCGTCTCCAAAAATACAGGAAATAAGACTCAGACAGAGTAGTGCCGATAAAATTTTGATTTTCATTATGGTTGTTTTTTGATAGATACAGAAATGTGTAGAAGGTTGCGTTGCTATGGGGAAGAATGTAGAAAAATGAATCGCATACCAAAGCTTGCCTAAGCGTACTTTAGTATGCGATGAAATTTTAAAATTACGATTCCTGAGTGTCACACCCTTGACAAGAATGACAACTAAGATTGCATGTACATACGCCCACAGGAATTGAGGTTCGCCCATTGTCTAATTTTCCGCCTTCAATAATAAGACGGTCTAGTTTGCTAACAGATTTTTTGTTGAGTACTAAACTTTTTGAAATTACTTTTTTCATGATATACTAAATTTGATTATTCAATAATATACTAATTAATTCTAGAAATGGCATATTATACATCTAGTGGTATACCATTTTTGTTGTTTTGGATGTATACAAATGTGCTGCAGATCCATGAACGGTATTTTATTTGGTATTATTTAAAAATGATGTAAACGTTATTAAATTCAGGGTGCATAAGGAAATTATCTGAGATGTAGCGTATTGTTTTAGATAGCTTATGTATGGTGTTTCCGTAAGATATTGGTTACGTGTTTCCTTAACTTTATGATATACTATTTTTAGTATTCTATAACCACAAATCAAACTTAACCATGAAAAAAGTTTTTAATTACCAGCTAGTGTTTATTTTGATGGGCTTCCTCTTTGTAGTAGCTTGCCAAAATGATCCTAAAGAATTTACCGAAGATGAACTCGTTACGGAAACAACTGCCCGTGTTGATGTAAAATGGCTTGCGCCAGACAACCATCCTGTGGTGCAATTACTCTACGCCCGAGGCTATGAAAGAGGCACTATCTATGAAACAGAAGAACACTTTTTAGCGCCACCAGATTTATTGTACAGCAAAGACATTAACGATTACGACTTGTCAGACAATGGCAATACTGCAGAGCAAGCATACAACACAGGTAAGCTAGTATCGTTAAGCAGAATGCGCATCAATGTATTTTTAGATAATTCTATCGGTACAGACTTGCAAACGCAAAGTGTAAATGCAATCAATGAGTTAAACGGAATTAACAACTGTGCATTATTCTTTGTACGTGTATTCAATGCCAATCAGGCAAACATTACCATTCGGAGCGATTTTGGTGCAGAATCAGCAAATGTATTAGGAAGAGCTGGTTTTCCATCTAATGGACGTCCATTTAACACGGTTACACTAAACGTAGACCGATTGCCAGACTTTGGTGCAGATGTACGCAGAAACACCATTGTGCACGAACTTGGACACTGCGTAGGATTGCGTCATACCAATTGGCAAGCACGTAGAGAAAGCGGCGCTGTCAACATTCCTGGTACAAGTGCCAACGATACAGGCTCCATTATGTGGCATTCTATCAGTGGTGGAGGTGCATTTTCTGCGGGCGATTTAGTTGCTTTCAGAGCCTTATTTCCACGTGCCTTGCGTATTGATAAAGTAAATGAGTATGATGAATACGACTATGGAGAAATTTATATCGTAGACAATATATTTGTTGATGTCTTTACAGATGGAAGTCATACCACATCAACCACTTTAAACAGAAATGTAAATGTCAGCTATCGCATCAATGTGCAAGAATACAACCATACTTCGGGAAGTTACTATTACAACCGAAACCGTACTTTAACAGCGGGAAGCAATCGATATTATATTGATGATGAAGAAGAACAATGTTCGCCGTATCAAGGAGAAACCTGTACCTATGAATATCTTGATATTAGGTTGGCTTCGTCAATCTTATAAGTTGTCACATATCTAAAAACAAGCATTCTTAGATGCAAAAGCCCAACAAGTTTTGTTGGGCTTTCTTGTTTTTGATTCAGAAATACATACTATTATGCGCCATAAAAAAAGCGAACCGAAGTCTGCTAAAATGCTACATATCTTAGTTATGTGTTATTTTATGTGGCAGCCAAGTCCTCCTTCTGCAACAGGGACAGAGTTGCAGGTGATATCAGTAGCTTGTGCTTGACTTGTTCCTCCTTTTACGCTTTGTGTATTCAAATTAGATACTTGTTTTTTGTTTAATTGTAATGTGTGTAGGTTTCTTTTTTTCATGATATAAAGTTTTTTGGTTTATGACTAAAATACTAAAACAAGTTTAAGATGTACTACGGGAATACCATACACTTTATATAAGGGAGCATGTATTTTTTTAGTTTCCAATACCCAACACTGAAAACTGAACACCAAGCGCTGAGGCACTCGAAGCACTCGAAGCCCAAAGCCCAAAGCCCAAATTTTATAAGATTTTTAACAAAAATTCAACGCTTATTGGAGATTTTCGACGCTTATACAATATTTTATAATTTTTCCTGATTTTTTTCGAAATTCATCATATCAAACAGTGATGCAAGTAGCTTTTCTACACCAAAAAAAGCCTGTTGCACGCCTGCGAGACGCTTTCAAATACGTTGGAAAGTCTGTTGCTCGTCTGCGAGGACGTTTCCAACACGTTGGAAAGCTTGTTGCAGGTCTGCGAGACCGTTTTAAACGCGTCGGAAAGCTTCCTGCAGGTCTGCGAGAACGTTTCCAACGTATTGGAAAGCTTGTTGCATTGCTGCGAGAAGGTTTCAAACGGCTTTTTATTGCGCACTTCGGCTATGCTCAGTGTAAAGCAATAAAACACCGAAAAACAATAAAATAATTATTAATTCCTTAAAATCCATAAATTATGGAAGTACCAGTTTTTTCACGCTACAGAAATAGCGAATTTTTACAATACATGAAAGATGTATTAGAATTAGTCAACGCGCATGACGTTGCCACCTTACAGTTAACCACACAACACGGTGCCTTAACAACACTGACCAATCAGATGGACAATTTGTTTCAACAGGAGCAAAGCAGTGGCATTACCCAAGAGTTGGTTGATTTAGACAATAGACGCGATGCGGCATTTATGGGTATCAAATCTACTTTGGAAGCAAACGAATATCATTTTGACAAAGCGGTACAAAGTGCGGCTACCAGTTTGTTGTACAATATGAACAACTACGGCACCAACATTCCACGTATGAATTACCAAGCCGAAACTGCCGTCATAGATAGTATGTTGTCCGATTGGGAAGCCGAAACCGCGCTTGCTACTGCGGTTACCACACTGCAATTAAGTACTTGGGTCACCGAACTAAAAACGGCAAACGAAGCTTTTAACGATCGGTATTTGGCACGTATTTCCGAATCGGCAGCCAATCCAGCGATCAGTTTTACGGCAGTCCGCGAAGAAGGTGCTACGGCATATCGTGCTTTGGTAGCACATATAGAAGCACATGCCACGCTGGGCAGCAATGCCATTCACCAAAGCTTAGTTAATGAAGTAGGTGTGTTGGCGAAGCAGTATAACGTAACTGTAAATGCGCGCTTAAGTGAGTCTTCGAGTGTTGACAGTGCGCCTGAAGAAGAACTTAACACTAGTTCTGAAGTAGGAACGGAGAGTTAATTCTATATTGTATATATTAAAAAAACGCAGCTAAAAAGCTGCGTTTTTTTAATTGTTAGACCTTTTTATATAATATTATTTTCTTTTAGAAACTGATTCACTATTTGTTTGGCCATTGCAGAATATTCTTCTGTAGGTAGAGTAAATTTTTTTAGCCTTTTAAATTCTCGCCTAAGAATTTTGTCATAATAGAATTGAATATTTGTGCCAGAGGTAAGATTACTATTGATATTTATAATAGCTTCTTTGACTCTTTGCACTTGTGATAAAACTTCAATTAAGACTCTTTCCCTTGCTAAAACTAAAGGAACCCTTTGAAGGACAAAAATATTTATTGAATATTTTGCTTTCTCACTATCTACTCCATTTATCTTTTTAGGTTTTATGACTGCATGGGTTATATCATATTGAAAATGTTCTTCTGGTTTATCGATACATGGGTTTATGATTAATCGATACGGTTCTTCATCTTTGATGCCATTTGGGTTATCATGTGTTCTAATCCTTTTTGATTCATCAGATAAAGGGAATTGATCCATTTTCCCCATAGTTTTGATGTTTTTAGAACCATAAATTTGATGTCTCAAATGTTGATTGCAATTACGACAAGAGAATAATAAATTGTCCCAATCAGCAGCTAACCAATAATACCCGGGTTTTTGAATTGATGCTTCTGCTATTTTACCTTTAGGTCTAAAATGTTCAATATCTCCTGAGTAAACATGTGAAACTCTGCTCTCACAATATGCACATTTGTCATTGAATAATTCAATTAATTTTTGTTTTACTTTACTATCGCTATATGCAGAAAACTTAAAAGTATCATTTTTGTTTGACCCAGTAAAATGTGATATCGCTTTTATAGTTTCTTTTCCTCCTCTAGATTCATCACCATCAAGCGTTGTTGGTATAGAAACTTTTAATCTATCTATAAATATCATAGTAAATCATTTGAGTTAATTGATTTCCATAGATTTTCCACTTTTTTACGAGCTTCTTCTTTTAATTCTTCTTTTATTTTAAAGCCATCTTTTTTTACTTTCTTAGCTAATAATTCATCAATTACATAATAGACTAGTTCGTCTCTAAGATTGTCCCCAAGATGTTTAATTTTTGGTACTAACACATTAAGTTCATGTAATCTAATATTTTCTTTTTCAGTTCTTATAGTTTCATCTTTAGCCAATATCTCATAATATTCTTTAAATATTGCTTCAGTTTTAGGATCTAGTGTGCTATTTAATCCAAAAAAATCTGATGTCAAAATTTGATCGATTCTAAGCTCACTTGGATCTGGTAAATCATCTAATGCTATGATGGCATCTTCTTGATTTCTTGTCAATACAAAAGTTTCTTGATCTTTTAGACCTCTTAGGCATAATGGTTCATGTGTGGTGGCTATGAACTGTAATTTAGGAAATGCAGATCGTAACCTTTCAACTACTTGCATTTTCCATCTTGGGTGTAAATGTGTGCCAATTTCATCAATTAAAATAATTCCTTCAGCTAAATCATATGTAATATTTTCAGAAGAAAGCGTAGACATTATATCAACAGAAAGCGCATAAATTGTTTTATAACCATCACTTAAATCATTAATAGGCGTTTTGCCATTGTTTGATATTATATAGATTTTATTCTCCTCACGGACTAACATATCATCCTGTGAAAGTAGCATTAAATCTTTGAGAGTAATAGCTGCTCTATCAAATATTTTTTGACTTCTTTTTAAAAGCCACTCATCTGCATTTTTTAGGGCAATGGTATAATCAAAAAGGTTTTGAATTTTTACTCCTGAGAATCGACCTCTTTCAGGGGTAATATTATTTTTAGGTAATAATCTGGTTGAGCCATAACCAATAAGGTTAACAATCGGTTTATTAAGAGACGTAGATAATACTTTTTCCTCGTTATTGAATGTTACTTTTAATTTTTCACCTCCATTGTATGTTAATTCAATAAAACCAGTTGCCTCGCCGTCTTTTAATAATTCGTTTTGAATAACATCTTTCGATATTTTTTTTAAATACGATTGAGGGCTTAATGCAATACCAATGGCTTTTATTATAGAGCTCTTACCAACACCATTTTCTCCTAAAAATAAGATCCAATTTTGTTCCTCTGAATTTGATTTTTCTTTAAAATTCAGTTTCAAATGACTGAAGCATTTATAATTTTCAACCTCTATAGCCTCTAAATATATTTGATGTGTTAGAGAAGGTAAAATAGGTTCAATTATCATTTCTTCTTTTGACTCATTTGCAATTAATTCATCAATACTATCGATGTCAATTTCTCTAGGATCAGGTAGTGGAATATTCTTATGTAAATCAAAATCATATTCTAACTTCCATTTAAACTTTTCTTCTAAAATAAAAGATTTTATATCTTGATATTGATCAATTCTATTTTTTATTAGGGTTCTAGAAGCAGCAATAAAAGGTCGGTCAGAACTTCCACCTAATATTTCATGCCAATATGAAGTAATTTGTAGAACTCTATCCCAGTTTTGTTCCAATTTCGGCCAAATCTTTAACAGTTCTTCCCAATCAGAATATAGGTTTCTAATAGTTCGCTCTCTAGCAGAAATGAGTTTTTTTCTGTTTAATTGGAGTATTTCAATAGTTATCTTACCTCTTTCTGTAGTTGGTTGGACCATTCCATTAAAATCAAATATTAAATGATCTTCAGGATTATCAAGACACGGGTCAATTAAGATGTTTTTTTCTTCTGTGATAGTTTGTTTGTAAGTTGTTTTTGCTTTTACTCTTTTACCATCAACAGGAAACCAAGACGCTTTATATTGATTACATTCAGAACAAGAATAATAAAGGTTATTCCAATCATATGTTAACCACCAATAATGCTCTTCTGCGAAGTCTTTCTTTAAACCTCTAGCTCCATATTTTGGTCTAAAGTGATCATATATATTCTTTTTGTTTAAATCAACTGTAGATTCACAATAAGCGCATTTACCATTAAATAACTCACGTAAAGATATTAATATAGATTCTCTTATTTCTAAATCAAATTTTGGTCGATAACTTTTTTGACTTCGTGATTTTTTAGTTCCTTCATAAGTGCCATATAATATATTTTTCGCTATCCTAATTTCATTAGAAAAGAAAATCTTAGGGACTTCAATTTTATTTCTAGCTACTTTAATCATTTTATAGAAGTTTTAACGAATTTTTCTAAAATAGAAGAACTTGGATGATTTGATAATGATATTAGTTTATTTGCTAAAGCTACAGGGATAATAGAATTATCATACATATCACACCTAAGGTTTTCTATATTCCAAAGTATTGTGTCAAGATTCGAAAAATCAATACGTTGTGGGTTTAATACAATTTCAGATTTTTCAGTAGGAATTGTAATGACATGCATTCTTTCATCTCTAGATTTGAATATAATTTTACAGCTGTAATAAGAAGTTCTAGCGTATGGTTCTGGATTATCAGGGTCTCCTGGTAAAATGTATTTATATATATGTTGATTATTTAATAAAAGTGCTTGACCAGGGTTTAGCATTCCTTTTATTTCTTCGGCATGTTCTACAAAAGCACCTGATTTCTCTAAACCGGCTATAAATAAATTATGATTTTCAATTAAATAATTACACAACTTTCGCATCGGTTTATGCATGTTTGCTGTTTGACCAAAGAAGGCTAAAGGACCATCTTTAATAAAGAAAAATGAATTTAGTAATTCTGGTTTAGATTTTTTAACATTCTTTATTTGATGAATGATATTGAAGTGCTCTATTACATTTGTTAAATAACTTAATACTCCTAATGCACCTATTTCATCATCAATTAACTCATGTAGCCTAAAGACATCAGTTATTAATATTCGCTTATCGCAAATATTACAATTTTGGGTAAAATCACTATCAAAAGCTGATTTAAATAAATTAATTTTAGGCTCAGCACAATGGGGGCAATTAGCTAATTGATAAGAATCAACAGGTTTATTATATTCTTCATACAGGAACCAGTAAAGAGTTTCTAGTAGAGTAGTTCCGTCATCTTTCTTTTTAAAAAACTCGTAAATAGAGTTTCTAATTGATTCAGTGAGAGTAACTGAGTTTTTATATGCTACATTTTTAGTTGGTAAAACTAATTTATCTCGCTCTAGGTCTTTAAGTTTACTCATTGACTCTCTTGATATAAAAGCTTCGTTTGACATAGCGTCTAAATCTTCTGTATTTAGGAGTATTGTGCCAAACTGGAAGAAAGTCATTAGTGAGGAAGGAAAAGTTCTTTTAACCGGAACAGTTGTATAACCAGCATCAACAGCTATTATATGCTTAATGCTATTTTCTTTAGAATAATCAATGTCTATTACTAAAGCTGGATTTAGCTCTATCTCTTCTTTTTCTTTGGGATATTCGCAGTTAGACAAGAATTCTTGTACTTCTTTGTCATTTATTACAAATGAATGAGATGCTTTACTCGCTAATTCAAAACCTCTTTTACCTGTACCAGAGTATGCCATAGTTTTATTTTTTATCTGATACTGAGAATTTATCTATTTGTACTGGTACTACGAAAGGGTTAGAATATGTTTTCATTCTTACAAAACCTTTATCATTTTTTGCGCTAAACCTTGTCAACGCATCTGCAAAATCATTGAAATCATAATACTTTCTTAACTCTTTTATCTCATCTTCATTATTCAAATGTGCTATAAACCAATTTTGAGTATTTTTTAAAATATTAGAACTAATTGAAGATACTTCTTGAGTAGCGTATATCATGCCTAAGTTCAATTTAGCTCCCTCTTTTGCTATACGATTATAGATTTGACTTAAGTCCTTATCATCTTTTTTAGGGAATAAGTTATGTGCTTCTTCAAAGTAAAACTGAATAAAATTATTATGAGAGTTGTCAATAAATTTACCCATTGAATGTGAAAAGATACTTTGACAAATTTTTTCTGAAAAGACTCTTTGAATTTCAGGATTACCTTGAGATAAATCAACAATTACAATTTTTCCTTTTCTTAATTCATTTGTTATATCTTTTTCGAATGAAGAATCAGTTTTATTTGTGTGTAAATCAATAATTTCTCTTCGACCTAAAGCTTTATAGCCATAAACTTTGTTTTTCTTTCCTGGAGATCTAAACCCTGAAAGCATTGCAAGAACACTTTTAAGGTCTTCATCAATCCATTCCTTTCCTTTTTCTTTTTTATACTTTTGAAAGAATTCATCAGTTTCACAATTCTCCCAAACCCATTCAAACCATAAACATGCGTCATCGTAATTTATAAATTTGCTAGGATCTATGACACTACTCTCTCTTATCTTTTCATTTAGATTAATATTACCTTTAAATTTTATCTTATTTGGACCACTAGTTTTGAACCCAGCTTTATATAGACAACACTTATACGCAGCAACTTTTCTATCATATCTTGTGGAAGTGCTATTGAATCCATCATAATCTAAAGGTTTGATTAAGTCGATGGATAAGAAATTTTGCAAATACCCTGTATTTCCTTGCCCAGTAGCTCTAAAATAACTAGAAATCATTTCAAATCCATTTTCTATATCACTAAAAAAATTGATTTTCATAACTAGAAAATCATCTTTATCTAGAACGCTATATCGAGTTACTTGTTCCTTATACATTTCAAAAATAGCAGAGCCTTTGTCTTGTATATTTGGATTAGCATACTCTCCATTCACATCAAATATGATTTGACCAACTGGATATTTTGGAGCGCCATCTGAAAAAGGGCTTAATTTTTCTTTTGAATGCTCTTTTTTCCAATCTGCTTCTAAATCAGATTTTGCTTTTGCTGATATTTCAGTAGTAGCTTGTATAATCTTCTTCACCGTATTAGATTTTCCCGTTCTAGTCATTCCAAAAAGAGCGCTTCGTTTACCTAATAAATCTGTCGGATTTATATATACCTTAGCTTTTTCAGTTTTATTTTGAAACCTTAAAGTAGAACTGTAACGAACTACACCTATTGGAAATTCATTATCATTTCCTGGTATAATATCTGGAGAGTCTCTTTGATTTACAATGTAGCCTAAAACATCATTATTCACTTTATAAACACTATAATGATGTGCTGAATAGAAGTTTTCTAAATCTGCACCAAATTCGACTTTACCATCAAGACCTCTATAAAAAGTGCCTAATACTCTACATTCTAAACCTGAAAAACTAAACTCATATCGGGTGTAGTTATCAAGTTTTGAATCTTTACCTGAGGTCGCTAAATTATCTTTATAGTATTCTATCATAGAACTAATATTAGCACTATCGGTAGGCAACTTAGCTGGGTTCAATGCTCTTAGTAAAACAGCTTCTTCAACTGTTTCTTCATTATCGTAAAATGCTAATAAGAAAGTACCTTGAGCTATTCCATTTACTCGTTTTTTATCGTCATCACATATTAATACATTCGATTTAAAATAATCTAGAGTGAATGGATGTCCAACAAATAAATTTTCTTGTTTTCCTTCTGTTAGCGGATCAACACTTGCAATTTTCTTTATCTCATCTGAAATATTCATATGTTATTTGATTTCTTTTTTAAGTAAAGGATCTTTCATTCTTAGGATAGCTTGTTTTATATATCCATCATCAAGCTCAAAAGACAACCATTTTCTTTTTAACTTTTCTGCACAATAACCAGTTGTATTACTTCCTCCAAAAGGATCTAAAACAATGTCATTTTCATCAGTTAGAAATTCAATAAAGAAATTGACAAGACCACCCGACATTCTAGCTGGATGTGGTGTGATATTCTTATCTCTACATTTCTTTAAAAAATAATCATTAGAATTAGTATTGGAAAAACTCAAAACACTATGCGGTAACCTAACTTCTCTGTTATCATCTACAGGTTCTATCTCGAAAAAATTATGAGCGATACTTCCTCCATTATCTTTCAAAAACCCTTTCTCACTAATATTATGCTCTGAAGGTCTTTTTCCAGAGTTATATTTCTGACGTTTTAGAAGGCTAAGCATACTCTTACTATACGGTCGTAATACTTTACTATTATCTGCTTTTGGGAAATCAGATTTTGCAATCCACCATATATGTGTGTAACTATCTACTGTTCTTAATCTATTAACAGTTACCCATTGTGCAGGAGAAGGAAGTTTAGATGGGTTATAACATATAAATTCTTGGATTAACCTAAGATTTGCTTCTGGATGTTTTACTAGTCCCATCAAGCATTCTAAATGTAATAGGGATTGCACAGGTCTTTTGGGTTCCCATGAATTTCCGATTTCTATAACTAATGATCCATCTTCAGTAAGAAGATTAGAAAAAATAGGAGCCATATTTACAAACCATTTTAAATATTCTTCTCCTTTTTCATTTCCATACTTTTTTTTATTGTTTAAAGGAAAAGGAGGAGATGTAATAATTAAGTTGACCTTTCCTTTCAATTCATCTTTTAAATCACTACTTAATATGTCAATTGAGTTACCTTGAATAATATTTCCAAAACTCGTTTTAAGTTTAATATTTACTTTATTTTTCATTAAAGGTTTTTATCTGATTGATAATAGTTTATGTATTTTAATATTATCTATTACGGTTGCTAATGTAATTACATATTTCTGATCAGAAAGTTATTGTTATTACAGCCTTTAATATATTAATTTTTTATGTAAGTAGTAAATTATGTATGTAATAGTTGTTTAATTATACTTACATTTTTATAATGTTGTTAGATTAACAACAATGATATATAATATGTAGAAGTTAATGTTACGGTTTTCCGTAAGAAAGATAATTGTGTAGTATTTTTATATGCTACTTTATAATTTAGATAGTGGTAAGTTATTCTACAACAGTAGATAGAAACTCGTCAAGTCGGGATATTTTCTGGGAATATTATAAAAAAAAGAAAAAGGTTAATAGAGATATAAGAGTAATAGCTTAAACCTTACTACTCTAATCCTCCACAACACGCTTCCTCGCCATACGATCAAAAACCAGCCAATGCAACAACAAAACAGTACAGAAAATCCCTTTGAAATAATGATTGTTAGGTGATATTGCATGAGAAATTTCTAAAAACTCCACAGAGCCATACCAACCCATTTTATATACAACTACGAAAAATAGAATCACAATCAATATTCTGAAAATAGTTCCATACCATGCAGGCTTGAAGTAGACAACTCCCGAAAGTATCATCAAATTAATGATGAGATATACAATTCCTTGTGTAAGTGTAATGTCTAATAAAAATGTTTTCATTTACAATCCTTTTATATCCCGAATATACAAACCTGTCAATTCTTTGATCGTTTGATTATCAAAACCTTTCGCCTTCATCTTTCGAGCAACTTCTAATTTAGCTTCACGGTCAGCATTCTTCCGTTCATAGCGCAATTGCATTTCGCGCATTTGGTCACTTTCGCGGTCATGAATTTCGTAGAGTCCGCTTTTGCGAAGTTCCTCCATAATGCCTTTATCTTTAAAACTGGTAAAGCCACTTTCGGTAATAATGAGATGATCTATGACGTCAATATTAATGAGTTTTCCAACTTTGAGCAATCGGTCGGTAATATCTTTATCGCCTTGTGATGGTTTTAAATTTCCACTTGGGTGGTTGTGTACGAGTATCATGCGTACGGCAAGTTTGTATATTCCCATACGGAACACATCGGGTGGAGACGCATTTACTCTGTTTTGCGCGCCAATGGCAATGAGTTCTACAAACAGAATACTATTATCAGCTTTTAAGCCTACCACCCAAAAGTGTTCTTGCGCTCTCCGAATTTTATTCTGACGCAGTAGTATTTGCTGCATTACGCTATACACGTCATGTGCATTGAGGATAGTTATTTTTTGTGCTTCGGTCAGTCGTACGTTCATAATTCAAATATACTTAGAAATCTTAAATGTAAAATTTTAAATGTTAAATTAAAAAGTAAAGAGTTCATAAGTTTACTAAATAACAAAAAACAGAAAACAAAAAAACAGGAGCAAAGCGACTAACCGTTACCTCAAAAAACTGTTTCTCGATACAATTTTTCTTCATTTCATTGCAAAAAATCACTCGAAATGACGTTTTTTGATCGCCAAGAGCCAAGAGCTGAGTGAAGCCCAAACAAAAAAAAGCGAACCGAAGTTCGCCTAGTTAATTACAATGGATAACAGCAATGCTCTTGCGTACCTTGTTGCGCATTAGAATGTGTTCCTTGTCCATTTACACGTGTCGTGTGCAAAGTAGAAATTGCTTTCTTGTGAAGCTTCAATACTTTTAAACGTTGCTTTTTCATACTAAAATGGTTTTAAAAATTTATAATGATAAAATGTAAGCATATAAAAGCATGAACCCGTGCGGAGTTTCACGAATAGTTTAAAAATACGTGCCTGTATGTACACGGACTACATATCACGCATACAAGCGGAAGCAGGTTTTGTATCGATGTCTACAAATTTAGTTTTTGCAACACCTCTAGGACAAGCGGCAACAGAATCACACACCATTAACTCAGAACATCCGGTTGCAGTTTGCTCTGTAAGTACGGTGCGAACAATGTCAGTGATCACAATAGTACCACCAGAAATAGTTTGCAAATTCAAATTAGAAATTGTTGACTTTGTTAGGCTTAACGTTTTTAGATTCTTTTTTTTCATAATTGTGAAGTTTTAAAATGGTTTTACTAAGTTTTTTCTTTGGGTAATAAAAATTTTAATCAAAGAATATAAAAAGAAAACGCAACAAGTAATTACGGTTTTACCGTAAAAAGAATGGTTACTATTTGCAAATGAGAGGATTATGAAATTGGACTTGTTAGATTGTTAGCTATTAGTTTCTGAAAATCGAAAACTGAAAACCGAGGGCTAAGGACCGAGGGCTGAGGCACTCGAAGCCCGAACGGAGCGAAGCAATCTTATTCTTAGCACATATTAAACAGACTGCTACAAGTTTTTCAAAACTAATATGCTTTGACGGTTGTAGCTTCTAATTCTTCTTTCGTAATAGTATGATCTTTACGAATGAAACTAGCTATTTTTAGAACCACTGAACTAATTTGATAGGGTAAATTCATAATATGTGGGCAGATTCTAAGACCTCCAGGATTGTCATCTTTTTTAGGAATATAGCCTACTGCAAAGCGATTTTTCTCCCCATTTTTACCATATAAGTAATTGTATAAATCCTCATAGTTGATAGTTTTTTCAGGTAAAATAATTCTAAATATAGTCACGCCATTAGAAAACTTTTCGGAGGTAGGAGTGGTATATTCAATTTTTGCATTGAATCTTTCTGCCATAATTTTCAGCTTTCTTCTTAAATCGTTTTGAAGAAATTTAACCCTATTTTCAATGCGTTTTGGATCATTTCTATTGATTTTATCGTGTTCTGCAATGGTTTGTCCAAGTGCATAGATATTGGCGTCGTCCCTTTGCCCAAGCAATTCAAATCTCGATGTATCCTTTGGGAGTTCGTCTTTAAAATCAATTTTACCATCATAGGCATGAATGCTAACATCGAAATTTTTGGCTAGTTCAGGTTTCATATAAAAAATACCTGTTTCAAATGGTCCCATTAACCACTTGTGTGAACTTGAAGCAAAACTATCGCAACCATTGCCTATAATGTTATTTTTTGAGATGAGATTTATATCCAAGCCGCCCCAACTTACCGCGCCGTCAATATGAATATGAATGTTAGGATAGGAAGCACGCACTTTTGCTACGATTTCTTTGGAAGGCATACAAATCCCTGAAATATTTGATACTTCAGAAAAGCTTAGCATAACTGTTTTTCCATCTATATTTTTGATTGTATCTGTAATAATTTTGCAGATTTCTGTTGTAATTTTTTCGTCAGTCCAATTTATAAAGTCTACCTGTTTGAGTGAAAATGTTTTCACCTTTTTTGTTTCGGTTGCTCTCAATTTCCAGACGTTATTGTTTGTTGGATGATTTTCATCCCACAGCAGTACCGTGTTTCCTTCCCAAAGATTGAATCCTTTAGAAAGTTGATTATTGGCTTCACTCGTATTACGAACCAGCGCAATGTTTTTAATATCGGACTCAGCTACAGCACCCACATGCCGTGCAATGACTTTGCGGATGGTTTCTAAAATAGAGGAATACCGTGCTTTCCTTGATTGCATGGAAATATCGGCATTGAATTGAAAACGAAGCATATCAATTGTCCTGAGTACTGGAACAAATGTGGGACATAAGTTTGCAGAGTTCATTGGTTCTACTTGAAAATTAGGATCAACATTCGGTTTAAAAAATAATTTTCTAACCTCAGACCAATCGACAGCTTCATCGAGGTCAAAAGTCGGTTCAAAATTTTGCTTTAGTAGTTGAAATTGTTCCTTCGTAATTAATGATTTTTGATCAAGCTCTTCTATGAGTTGAAGCATTTCGTTTTGTATTGCACTCTTCATGGTTTTAGTGTTTAGTTGTGTTTCTTACTCTTTTTAGGTTTTTCAGATTTCACCTTCTTATAGAAATACAAATTTGGGTTGAAATTAATCGTCAAAAAAGACCATAACTACGGAAACTACGATTGCGGATTCTACGTGAATCGTACAGCGTTTATCCGTATATAGCTAGTTGTATATGTTTATGAGAAAGAGACTATTTTAATGAAGATTCGATATATGATACACAAACTTTATGATTCATAATGAAACAAGAAAGCGAAGAAATACTTAATATACTAGGTGCTGAAATATTAAAATTCCATCATCTTTATAAACACAAAAAGCCCAACATTGCTGTTGAGCTTTTGTGAAATTGTGGAGTCGGAGAGAAGAATTTCGAACTTTTTGGATGTGGATTTGGATGTGATTTTTTTGTTAATAGATAGCTTTAGGATGGAAGTTTTATATTAAATTTTTTAATTCGCATGTTAGTTTGATTATATATTCTCTAACCTCTTCTTCGCTTATATAATTCATATAACTATCATCATTATTCCAAAGCTTAAAATCATTTAAAACTAAATAATCGGAATATACTTTTGGAATATTTTCACTTTCTCTATCAAAAAAATGAATACCCATTAATTCTTGACTTGAATCAAAATAAATATCTATTACAAAATTATTCTTATCAGTTTTCCAACCGCTCAAATAGGCGCAAGGGAATCCATATTGACCCTGGTCACTGTAGTATTTTGATTTAGTGAAATTTCCAATTTTTCCATCCAAATCTTTCAGTACTTGATAATACAAATTTAAAGAGCGAAGTTCTGCTTGGTATCCAGAAACAGATGTAGAATATAAGAGTCTAACGTTATTAGGACTCAAAACCCTTACCAATCTAGTTTTTTTAATTTTAGCTAATAGCCTATGCGATTGAATAAAATAATCTTTCCAGTGTCTTTTTTTATTATCATAATTAGTGATGATTTCATTTAAACTTGTGGCTGCGTTTTCTTTGACAAATGTCGAATCATCAAATAATAACTTAAGATAACTTCTCTTTACTCTTACATTTTCAGAATCTCCCGATAATAATTTTTTCCAGCTTATATCTCTATCATTCCCGATAAGGAAACTATGATTTTTACGTTTCGTAAGTGTATAATTTCCTTTAGTAAGCAACGCTCTTTCTAGTATGAACCTATCAAATTTTCTAATCCCATTTGAACCTAAAATAGCATCTAATGCCAGCGTATAAAAACGTAGTTGATCTTTTAATTCATTTTCATACTTTTTATCAAATTGTTCATCTATGTTTAGTGCATGGAATAATCCTGAGAACGAGAGTAAACAAGAAATCTGATTTGTCAAATAAGGAAACCGATTTTCTGTTGAAAATACGATTTCTCGCCATTCTTCAGATTTAATGATTAATTTAGATTTTGTGATTTCTTCGATGACTTGATTTGAGTTAAAACCAGTAATTTTTTCTTCATGACTACTCAGAAATTCCAGAATTTGGTTGCTTTTTGGAATCAATTTTTCTATTGCTAAAATTGACCTTATAAACTCATCTTCATCATTGTAAGGTGATGTATTGATTGTTAAGTTATGAACTACACGCATCCAATCATTTATTCCATCTGTTTTCTTCCATTTGAGTAAGTAGTTGTAGCTGGCATAAAATTGAATTCGTTTGGTGTATGCAGCATCTTGAACGCCAACCATCAATTCAATAAATAATGCATTTAAACTGATGTATTGGTTATTTACTTTTTCATTTGCTTCTTTAAAAATTGGGTTAATTAAAAGTTCTAGTAGTTCAATTATTTCCAATGCAAACCCTACATTTAAAACTCCCGTCTTAGTTAGTTCATCATATAAAGAATTATTGTTCTCTAAATTTAGAATTGTTTTAGTATGTTTTCTTAAATTACTTTTTTTTGCGCTCCGATTCACCGCTAATAATTTAATTGTATTCAGAACATAATTCCCAACATCATCTAGTTCTTTATTATCTGAATCATTCAACTGATGAAAATCCCAAAATAAATTAGACCAAACTGTATCTAGCTTAAAAGAAAAATATTCTTGCAGGCTAACCTTTTTTTCTATTTTATTAAGTGATAATATGAAATCTCGGTTAACCTCAGAGGTATCTAGGTCTGCTAAGAATTGTTCGTATTTTGCTTTAAAATTTTCGTATGGGCTTAAAGATTTCCCTCGCGCATTCATTTTTATATATAACTCGTCGGAAAGGTCAAATTCATCTAAGTTTAAAAATTGAAAAGTAATTACTGGATTGTGCTCTCTTGTCAACCTATTGTAGAAATTCTCAGATGAATAGAATTTTAAATGTATTGCATCAAGCATAATCATCATAGACTGAATTGTAGGATCTTGGTTCCAAATTAAATGATACCACTTTTGATTTTTTATACTGTCTGAAAGACGCGTGTCTAAATTGTCTTTTGTTTCGTTTAAGTTGAGTTTATACTGTATCAAGCAATCACAAAATTCACTAGAACTAATTCTAGTTTTATATCTAAATCGTGATTTATTATGATGCGTCATAATTTTTTGAAAGTGTTCTTGATAGCCGTCTTTGTTTGATAAATAATAATGTAATAAAAACAAAGTTGTCAATCGTTGTTGTCCATCAAGAGGTAGAAATTCATTTATGGAATCATCAAAAGGCAATAGGCTACCATATATAAAATCTAAGTCTCTTCCTCCGATGTTATTGTCTAAATAATTGTGTAAAGCATTTAAAAAATTATCTCTTATTGGTTTTTCTGAAGTTCTGCCTTGCGCATAGTCTCGTTGTATAATAGGTATTGTGATATTTAGATTTTTCTTTTCAAAGAGATTTATAAACGACGTTTTTTCTCCTGATACTATTTCATTCAAATTACTATTCATGAGAATTAGATTTAGGTAAGTATTTGTTAAGCACAGTTTGTATTCCGTTCATATATTCTTTGGCATCATCATCAGTCCAAATCATCATATTTTGAATCCTTCTGGTAAAAGTTTTCATAAAAACGTTTTCAGTAGCAATTGGGACAAATATTCCTTTGCTACTATTTTTCATTATAGTTCTTCTCTTTATAGGGAATGGAGCATTTTTATAACTTCTATTAGTATAAGAATCAAGAAGTGTTAGATTTCCTAGTCCATCAATTTCATCAGGTATATTACGCTCTTCAAAATGTAACATAACTTCATTATATATCTCATTAAACTCTTTTTCAGATATTTGATCAGTAAAAAGTAGTCTAAGGATAACATTGCAATTCTCTTGTTCTTTATTTTCTGTTAGTTCGTTAATCATTAATTGAATTTCTTCTCTTTTTGGATTATCTTTCAAAAAGTCAATTCCAGTATAATACTCCATAATATCATTCAGCCAAGGAACTCTGGAGTTTTCTTTAATAACGGTGTCAGTCTGAGATCGGATGTGTTCTATATCCCAACTTTCAGTTTTATAAAAATTGAAAGGAAATCGCATACTTGACTTTTCATTGGATAGTATTGTTTCAACATTTAGAAGGAGTAGAATTTTTTTGATTTTAGCATTTTTGTATTCCAATTCTTTAATTTCACACTTAACTTCTTTAGAAATTTTCTTTTCTAATAGTTTTCTAAAATCTCTTTTATCTATAGCTTTGTCGTGAATCTCAAGTATTTGATTGATATTAATTCCAATTGCGATTAAATATCCAATCAAATGATAAAATAAATCATCATTAAACCATTCTTCTAACTTGGAATAAAAGTTCTTTATTTCCATCCAAATTTGGTCAACATGCTCATTTCGTTTAGATTTTTTTGAGATTTCAAAATCTTTATTAAATTCATAAAATGTAAAGTTATCTGGACTAGATACTTTTTTGCCTTTTATTAAATCGAGTATATATTCTATTCGGTTAGTATATTTCTTTTTCCCTTCATAAAGAAAATACCAAAAGGAATCATTTTGCAAAGCTCTTTCCATAGCATCCCATTCAGTTGCAATTTGTAGCTGTTTTAAATTTGCGGATTCTTTAAAGTTTTTACGTTGTAGAAATAGTGCTTTTATTAGTTCTGAATTTGTCAATTGTATTTTTCCGATATTCAATCGTGTGAAAATATCGATGGAATTAGTGTCGTCATTTACCTCATACCAAATAACTTTAGTTTGGTCTAAAAAAACAGGGGCAAATGTAGCTTTTGGAGAAGAGTAATCTGAGTTTTCAGCTTTATTTGTAAACCATTGTTGTATTATTACATTAGCTTGAAAAATATGATAAAAATCAATGTTTCTATTAGCTTCTGACGGATCAATATTTTTTAAGAAATGCTCACTCTCTATTCTTGTTTCATAACGGATTCGATTAAAGTTTTTTTCTTTCTTTTCTATTAAATACTCAAGGTTTTTTAATATTAAATAGATGGTTGTTAATCGTTGTTGTCCATCTATTACCTCAAATTCTTCATTTTTAGTATTTAATTTTCGGACTACAATAGGTTGCAAGCAATAAAATGGAATTTTACCTTCAATAAATATTTTTGGCTTTGTGGCAAAATCCCAAATATCATCCAGTAAATGATTGACTTCTTTCTCAGTCCATCTGTAACCACGCTGGTACGATGGTATGAAAAAATCTTTACCAATGAGTTTTGAAATTGATTTAGGGACTAAAATATTTTTTTCTTCCATATTTGATATTAAATTTACTAAAGCATTAAAGGTAAAATATTATTACTCACGTAGGTTTAATCTTAATTAAAATTATGAAGTTTTATAAAACCTATTTATTTTACGGGAAACTTTTTTGGGTAGTACTATTCAACTAGTTCTCAAAGCGTATCAATCTCAGTGTTAAGAATTGTGGATAATAGACTATTGGAGAAGCAAATGATAACACATCTGTTGATTGTGTTATATCTAAATAGAGGCGTTTCAATTAAGATTTAATTTATGTTCTATTTTAGATAATATATTATGAATTAGATAATATATTACTTTATTTGTGTGTTTTTAAATTGTTAGTTAATAGATTTTCAGTATTTAATGTTTATGGTATTTAATTGGATAATTAGTTCGTTAAATACTAAAAAATGAACATACTAAATTATCATCTTACAACTCATTTTGAAGAACGAATGAAAATAAGACATATACCAGAATTTTTAATCTCACTTTGCTTAGTTAAAGGAGAAATTAATAGTACAGGTAAGAATAAAAAAAAATATAGCTTGAATCAAAAATATATTTTAGAAGCAGTCAGTCAAGGGTATTTAACTATAGCAGAATGTCTTTCCATTAAAAAGATAGTTGTCATAGCAAAAAAGAACATACTTATTACCACATACGCAACGTATGGTGATACAGGAATAAATTATGCCAGCTAAGTTATGGAAATGAAAAGAACGCTCAGGCAGCTCAATGCGTTTAATGAGCAAGATATAAATGATTTTCGAAGTGATAAACTCTTAACAGGAGTTTATCATGGAATACAAGATTATAAAAAGTACCTAAGAAGCGCAAAAGAGGTTATTCAGAATCAAAATGCGATAGCGATACCTGTTCGGCTAGAAACTATAAAAGTAGAGGATGAAATAGTACTATGGAGATACTATCTGCTTTCTACGGACAAAATAGGAGAAAAGAAAGCTACTATCATTACTAATTATTTATTTAAAAATGAACAAGAAACTGTCTATTCTAAAAAACCAGCAGGAAATTATAAATTAGATAAAGAGTATGAAATCTTAATAAGTAACAGAAACGAAGAAGAATTATATCTAGATTTTGATTTCGATCCAAGTATTGGTAAAACTATTTTTTTAAAAGCAAATGATTATCAGATTAAAATGCAAGAGAAGGTATTACACACCTTAAATAATAGACCTGAAAATCATCACGTACCATTACTAAGGCTATTTGATTTACCCATTAACAGTAAATCTTTTTTTGAAGAAAATTATAATGATAGCGAAGCACAACACATAAATTTTAAAATCCTAAATGATCTGGGTATTGACGGAACTAAAGAGCAACAAGAATTTGTAAAAAAAGCACTTTCAACAAAAGATTTTGCCCTTTTAGAAGGTCCGCCAGGTTCTGGAAAAACCACTGCGATTATTGAATTGATTATTCAATGTGTTTTAAAAGGACAACGTGTATTACTAGTTTCATCTACACATGTTGCCGTAGACAATGTGATTGATAGAATTGTGGGTAAATTTAAAGAGCATACGGAAGGTTTCATAAGTCCTATGCGCATTGCAAGTAATATTGGAGTCATACGAAAAGAGCGTGTAGAATCTTATCGCATGCAAAGTCTTATAGCACATACGAAAAAAGAAATGCTCAATAATTTAAGTGAAAAACCAAATTCGTCTGGTGTAAAGTCACTTAAAAAAAGCCTCAATTCTAATAATGAGAGCGGAAGTTTTAATCAGATTATACTAAACGCCGCCAACTTAGTTGGTGGTACTGCAATAGGTATATTACAGCATCCTGACATTAAATCTGGTGTGGGGAAACCATTTGATGTGATGATTGTAGATGAAGCTTCAAAAGTTACCTTTCTTGACTTTTTAGTTCCAGCCCTGCATGCAAAAAAATGGATTTTAGTAGGCGATGTAAACCAACTTTCCCCATACACGGAAAATGATATTGTAACGGAACATCTTAACAAACTGTTAGCTGAAGAACAGCAAGAGCTATTAGCGGAAGCATTTGAACTTCGCAAAAGTTTACAGTTTTACAATAAAGAAAAAATAGTTCACGTCTTATATACCACCAACGATCAAGGTCAGTATGACAATTTTAAAAATAGTGATTTTGAAGTATTTCATTTAGACAGTCAAAAATCCTATGTATCAGAAATATCTAGGAGTTGGCAATTGAACAGTGCCGACTTGATCATTTGTAAAACCACTAAAGAAAACTCATCATTACTCGCGCAATATTTGAAATTTAAGGCAAAATTCTATGGTGACATTCCTAAAAAGGCATCTTTCATTCATCATCAAAATCATTATCACAGAAGCACACATAGAAGAGAAACAAACATAAAAAATTACTTCTTCAAATTAGATACAGATGAGAATTGGGGAGTCTTGGTAGGTAGTCGTTTAGAGCAAATGTATCAATACAGATTTAAGCCAAAGCTGAATGAACGAATTAAGTATGAACTTGACATTTTAGTCCCTAATTCTATTGAGAAACAAGTAGAAGGTTTAAGACGTGTTGCATTGCCATCCATATTAGAGTTATTACAAATAGGCATAGGAGGAAAACAACATACCACAAAAGAAGGAAAAACGTATAACGTAGAAAAAATATTGTATGCTGGTTTTAATGATATGGGGAAAGTGAAAGCATTAAAGTTTGAATCTCTGAGTTATCAGCATCGTATGCAAGAAGAAATTGCTCAGTTTTCAAGAACTCATTTTTATAATAATGATAACCTAAAAACAGCAAACACTGTTTTAGAAAGATCTAATCCGCTTCAGAAGTATAAAAATGGAGAAGATGCGATTATTTGGGTGTCTAATAACTACGATAACTTCAAAAACAGAATAAAAGACAAAAAACGTATTATTAACCCGGATGAGGTTCGTGATATAAAAGCTGAGTTAGAATCTTTTCTTGCTTTCGCTAAAACTGGAACACAACAAGAGTATGAAGTAGCCGTACTTACTTTTTACAAAGACCAAGAAATTGAGCTTAAGGAGATGCTTAGAAAACTCACTAATCAACATCATCAGAATGAATTTTTCAAACTAGCCAATATTAAAATAACACTTTGCACGATAGATAAATTTCAAGGCGACGAAGCCGATATGGTGTTGCTCTCTTTTGCCAAAGCTTCAAAAGGCGCATTTTATAACAGCCCGAACCGATTAAATGTAGCCTTAACACGGGCACGCTATAAACTTATTTTATATGGAAATCCTGCGTTGTTAAAAAAGAAAGCAGGATTGCCAGCATTGCAAAAAATGGCGTCGGACATTAAAAGTAGATTAACGAGTAAAAAAAATAGCAACTAATATTATGAAACTCATACAGAACACGGCTACAATAACATATCAGATATTAGCTGATTATACAGAAATCACAAAAGAATCGCCACTCATATCTATTTTGAAAGTTTGTAAAGAACTAGGAAATTTTAGTGTGATAGAATTGCAAGAATTTCTCAAACCATTAAATCAGAATGCAATCGCCAATATATTAATTAGGCTAAAAAACCTAGAATACCTACATGAATATGAGCAAGAGTTTAATGAACCTGAATACAATTACTATACACTCACACAAATAGGAGTTGAGGTTTGCGAAACTGATGAAATTGAAGAAGAGAAAAGAGGTGTTTTAAACATAACTGTGGCTTATCCAAAAAACTCAGATTCTATTATCGTAAAAATTGAAGCTGTAAATAAAGATGAATTTCAAGAAGAAAAAAAGATTTTAAGCAACGCATCTAAAAAATTCGATTCTTTTATAAATAGAAGTCAGCAGTTGAAAAATGGTGATTTTAAATTAAAAAATGTTGAAGATAAATATGTAATGAATGAAGAAAAGAAAAATGACTACACCTTTACATTTCAGGAAGACAGCAACAGAGCACAACTATTAGATTTTTCAAAAATGGTTAAGGTTCCAAAGCACAAAGTATTACAAGAACTCTTAGTAAATGCTTTTGAAGATGATTATGACCAAGAACGACATCTTATTCGAAAAGCTTTTAATCCTGATGAACTTTCCTTAAAAAGAAAAATTTTAATTGAAAAACCTAAATACGACAGCCTGTATTTCAATAAAGTAGAATTAGAAAAACGAATCCAAATAAGTCCATTAAATCAACAAGAAGCAAAACAATGGTTTTTAAAATTAGTGATTTCTAGAATTGAAAATTATTTCCTTTCGGATGCTTCTTTCAATGACTTTGTAAAAAATATTGCCATAGAATTTATTGAGTATAAAGCATCTTTACATGTGTCGAGAGCGCAATTAATAACTCATTTATCTCAGCCAGAAGACTTCTACAAAAAAGCAAAACTAGACACTATTAATTACCTTACTTATTAAATATAGAGACATGTTAACGATAAATTTTAAACATATATTTACGAATAAAGAGTTTCTTGAAAACATCTTTATTTCTACCAATAACAATTGGCAAAGCACAGAAGAAAAAGACTTCACTGTTATTGAATCTGGACCCAAAAAAATACTATTTCATAAAATCATTAAGCAAATACAAGAAGCAAAAAAAATGATCTGTTTGCAATCCTTTTTAATTCAAGATACGCGCATCATAGATGAATTAATTAAAGCTAGTCAAAGAAATGTAAAGGTATATGTGTTAGATGCCGCAGAAACCCGATTAAAAACACAAGCCTACTCAGAGGATGATAGTTTTATTTCAGATGAATATAAAGAAATGATAAACAAGAAGTTCAGAGGAAATATTGTGCATCGTCAAGCTGAAAATCTCCATGCTAAATTCATTCTAATAGATCCTAAAACTGAAAATGCACAGGGTTTTTTGTGTACTGGTAACTTTAATCTAAAACCATTTATAGAAAATCCAGAACTTGGAGTGCCACTTAGTGAAACACAGGTAAATGAGTTTTTTCAATTGTTTGTATATCATTTCTGGGAACATACGACTCACGAACAAAATACCACTGAAACTTTTGATGCTGTAAAACCAGTTAGGATGTTTGAAGCACCTAAAATAAATAATGTATTGTGTACGTCTCCCAATTCAGAATTGAGCAATTTAAAATCTACTTTATTTGAAAGTATCAAGAATGCAAAAGAAAGTATTTCCTTTTCTACCTTTGGTTTAGACATCAATCATGAATTGGCGCAGGAAATTTTATTGAAAATTAAAGAAGGCATAAGCGTTACTATTTTTTGTAGACTCAGAGAAAAAACAATTACAAATCATATTTCCGAGCTTCAAAAAGCAGGAGCAATTGTATATTGCCATCCACTTATTCATGCGAAGAGTATAGTAATTGATCAAAAAGAAGCCTATGTTTTTACAGCTAATTTTGAAAAACACGGTATGGATTCAGGTTTTGAAGTAGGCGTTTTACTTGACAAAATTCAAACTAAAGATTTAATTCATATTCATACTAAGTGGATTCAGCATTATCCGTATATTTTTTACGCTCAAAAAAGTATACAAGAAGTAACTGCATACGAAACATTTAAAAACAATGATTTAAAAAGTTGTATGGTAGCAGAAACAAACAAAATTGAACAAACTAAAGACATTAGTAAACTAGTGGATTTAGCAATCTTTTTTGAAAATGTTACTGAGAAAGACACTTTTAAAAATCATAAAAAAATAGAACTTAATAAGGTAGCCAAGATTAAGCCATTCAACGAAAATGAAGCTACAAAACTTGAAGCTATCGATGAAATAGTAGCAAGAGTATTTGTAAAAGAAACGATTATAGCTAAAAATAAAAAAGACAGTAAAGCTTCTGCACAACCTGAAATTAAATGGAAGCCAACAAACAAAATTGTTATGAATACCAAATGGGCAAATGACAACCCAGAAAGTCTAATACATAGTATTCATACAAAATGGTCTAATTATAAAAATTGGGAACTTTATGGAAAATGAGATTAAAAATATCCTGCTTACTTGGGATTCTTACAACCACGGATTCATTGTGGCGGCAAGAACTATAGTTGACTTACTAAAGACTCATAATATATTGGTAAATGAATTAGTCTACTTACACAATGAACCATTAACCAATCAAAATTTAGAAGAAAAAAAAGTTTTCTTCAGTGAAAAGTCAAATTTAAAAACAGGAATAGACAAGGAGAAACTTATCCCAATAAAAAGGGTAAGAGATGAGTTTGAGATAGAAAATAAACCATTTCCTAAATTTAAAAATAAACGAATCACACTAAAAAGCGTCACACATTACCAATCTATCTATGACGGATTGGTTACTTTTTTAAAAACAACATTCAATCCTTTTTCAGGTAATTTGCATATCAACGTGTCACCAGGAACACCACAAATGCATGTAGTTTGGTTAATGCTTAACGCTAGTGGTTACCTTCCAGGAAATACAAAATTATGGTCAAGTCAGTGGTCTAAATCAGATGAAAAACATTTAATTAATGAAATAAAATTCAAACCAAAAACCTATTTAAGTGAAGTGCTTCAGCGTAAATTCAATGCTACTTTTACTCCGCTTATAAACCCTAACGACACACAATCATCACTTCGTAAAGAAGCGGAAAATCGCATTAAAACCTTTGCTCATTTACTCAATGAGCCAATGCTACTTTTAGGAGAAAGAGGTACGGGAAAATCAACGTATGTTAGCGAAGTAATAGCACCGTTGCATATTGATTTGCCTTATAAAGAATTGGCATGCGGAACTTTTAATGAAGAACTTATGCGAGGAGAACTTTTTGGGTATGTTAAAGGCGCGTTTACGGGAGCAAATCAGGATAAAAAAGGACTACTCTCGGAGTTTGAAAAAGGCGGTGTTCTTTTTTTGGATGAAATTCAAGACTTGTCGAAACCATTACAGCGTCAATTGATTCAGGTTTTGCAAACAGGTCACTACTATCCGTTAGGATCTAATGAACCCAAAACAGCTAAATTTAGATTGATAACTGCAAGTAATAAAACTCATAAAGAATTATTTGACATATATTTAGATTTGGATTTTATGGATAGAATTGCGCGTTTTGTAGTAGAAGTGCCTCCATTAAGAGAATCTCGTGAAGATTTAGATAGATTTTGGAGTGTCGCTTGGAAAAGTGTACACAATAGCGAAGATGGACTCAAATTGATAAAAACGAAAGTTCTAGCTATATTTTTAACTGAAGATCCGTTGTATGGGAATTTTAGAGATTTACAACGATTGGCAGCTTTGGTAGGTGCATTTTATACAGCAACGAAAAATGAAGTGAAGGCAGTAAAACAGGCAATTTTAGAGTTTAAGAAATGGACTATACCGCAACAAAAAAGTGAAGCAAATGACACTTTCTTTGTAGATGGTAAAGACTATAACTACATTATTGCTCATTTTAACAAAGAGTTGATGCGTTGGGCAGAATCGCATTACGGTTCTTTACAAGATGCTAGTCGTGTTTTAAAACGATCGGAAAGTGCATTGCGGAAAGATAAAACGATGGAACGTTTGTATAAGAAACCACCACTGTAAAACACTGAGTATACTAAAATCAATACTTTGTTACATCAAACAACATTATTCAACCTCAACAAAAGTTATTTCGCAAGCCTTGCATACACGCTGTTCTTGGAGGTATTCATTGATATCATACCAACCGCCAGTTTTTTGCCAGATATCTAAACCTCTTTCCAAAATAATTTCCCATCCATTGTTCATTTCAATAGATGATTCATCAGTGATCGCATCATCAAATTCATACGAAAAAAGAACACCGACAGCTTCTAAAGAATATCGAATTTGTTCAAAAGCATCTTTCGCATTTTTGATAAAATCTTCATTGTTAATAGTTATCAAATGAAGGGAAACTTCTGTATTTGGAGCTTTTTTTTCACTGACAAGCTTTACAAATTCCATAAAATTTCGCAATTGATAGGGCAATCGTAGAAATGGATCTGTAATTTTAATAGTGCTAGCATTTAATAAATAATCTCCGAAAAGCGAATCATAGGAAATACCTGATTGATTGTCTCTGATTATTTTTTGACCTGACGTTAACGATAGTTGAATGTTCTCAACGCTTTTACCTTTGTCTTTTTCAGCGGATGCTTTTTGTTGATTGGAAGATTTTAATCCGTTTTCAATTTCTTCTAACGTCTCAATAGGGAAGTGTTCGCCTGTAGTTTTGCTCACATAGCTAAAGTCAACTTCTTCAAAGGTTTCATCCATTTTACGAAGCTGATCTTTTACGCGTTTTCTGTTTTCTATGGCGAAATCTAAAATTTCTTTTGCTTCAATTTCTGTGAAATTATGATCAGGATATATTATTTTAATAAGTCCAGCAAATGTTTTAGCAATAGATGTTTTGTCTCTTGTAGTAATTGTATTAGATAATTCAAAGTATTTGGAATAATCGTGTGTTCTATCTTCCTTTCTTAAGTTCTTTAAGATTTCTGCCAAGTAATCTACTATAAACCCATATTGCGACGTAAACATTTCATTTCGTAACTTCTGAACTTCCCAACCTGGTAAATACGCGTGCATACGATCAAGAAAAGCGGTGTCGTAATAATCTTTTGGTAATGCTTCAAAAAGGTCGCTGTGTTTCATCATATAGGCTACAGAATGATCGGTATTCCCCACAAAAACCATAGAAGCAGAAGCGCCATATACCTGTGTTCCTCTCGAAAAGGATTTGTTTGCCATATAATTCTTCATTATATCAACC
>CAYGPQ010000022.1:0-28624 GCA_964351775.1 uncultured Kordia sp.
AAAACTGAAAACTGAAAACTGAAAACTGAAAACTGAAAACTGAAAACTGAAAACTAATGCGGCAACTTATCCTTCAATAAACCATATACAAACGTTCCTAAAAGCGAAGCAGTAATCACAATGATAATTGGTGAAAATCCTGCGCCTAGTAACGTAAACATCGGCCCAGGGCATGCGCCCGCTAATGCCCAACCGAATCCGAATAGAATTCCGCCAAAGGCATACCGTGCAAAACTTTTCTGTTTAGCAGGAAAGTGAATATCTTCTTTGTAAAATGATTTTATTTGAAAACGTTTAATAAGTTGAATCGTGATCACCCCAAATACAAGTGCGGTTCCAATAATTCCATACATGTGAAAAGCATCAAATCTGAACATTTCATAAATACGAAACCAAGAAGCGGCTTCTGATTTAAACATGGTAATTCCAAACAGAATTCCGATCGATAAATATATAAGTGTTCTTTTCATAGCTTAAAAAAGTAAAGGAAAAATTAAATGAATCATGATGAGTCCGCCAATGAAAAATCCAATCACGGCAATTAAAGAAGGAAGTTGAAAATTACTCAATCCCGAAATGGCATGCCCCGACGTACAGCCGCCAGCGTAACGCGCGCCAAAACCTACTAAAAACCCACCGATGACTAATAAAATGATGCTTTTTGCATCGGTAAAAACTGCTGAAGAAAATAGTTCTTCTGGCATATAAGTTTTTCCTGCATTCTCAAATCCTAGCGTTTGTAAATTTGCTACGGTATCAGGATGTAATGCCACCGTTGGCTCAACAGATAAAAATTGATGCGCGATAAATCCGCCAATAATCGCGCCTAAAATCACGGTTAAATTCCAGCGTTGTGCTTTCCAATCAAACTTAAAAAAATCAGCTTTATTTCCAGCGCCACATATAGTGCAAATGGTTCGGAGATTTCCAGACATTCCAAAATTCTTTCCCACCATAATCAGCAAAAACATCACAAAAGCAATCATAAAGCCAGAAACATACCACGGCCAAGGTTCATAAATCCATTCCATATTTACAATTTTAAGCAAAAAAAAGAAAATCTATTCAAAATGGAAGTAACATTTGTTACAAAGTCTTAAAAGTTCTATGAATAACGCTGTTTGTATGCTAAAAGTATTTTATTTTTATCCTGATGAAACAAAAACAACTGACAGCCATTTTAGGAAACACAGATATTTACTTGATCGATCAAATTTTAAAAGGTCGCTATCAACCAAATGATTTTATCTTGGACGCAGGTTGCGGAAGCGGTCGAAATTTGCCGTATTTCCACGAAAATGGATTTCAGTTTTATGTGATTGACATCAACGAGGAGCATATTGAAAACTTAAAAATTCGCTATCCTCAACTTTCGGCTAATTTTAAAATAGCTGCTCTAGAAAAGATTCCGTTTGCCAAAAATACATTTGACCACATTATTTGTAATGCCGTGTTGCATTTCGCGAAAAACGAAGTGCATTTTAGACACATGTTTTCCGAATTGGTGCGCGTGTTGAAAAAAGGAGGAAGTTTATTTATACGAATGACTTCGGATATTGGCGTAGAAGGAAAGTCCACATTTTTACAAAATGGTGTGTATTTGCTGCCTGATGGAACTGAACGATTTTTGTTGACACGAAGTCAGCTCAACGAATTGATGAAAACGCATCAGCTTTCATTTTTAGAACTATTAAAAAGCACCAACGTGAACGATTTACGGAGTATGTCAACGCTGGTACTTTCTAAATAATATCACTTCCAAGCTTTGTAACCACCTTTGAGGTCGTATACTTTTTTAAACCCGATTTGAAGTAGTTTTTTTGCCGTTCGTTGGCTTCGATTTCCTGATCTGCAATACAAATACATCGGTTTTTCTCTGTCGAAACCTGCGAAGTTTTCATTAAAATTTGCACGATCAAAAAAATCAATATTGACAGCATTTTCAATATGTCCAGCTTTGTATTCAAAGCCAGTTCTAACATCAATCAGTTGTACATTTTTAGCAGAGATAGACTTATTAAATGTATCAACATCTAAGATTTCAATTTCATCAGTTGATTTGGTTTGATCACCAAATAAGGAAGTCCAAAATGACATATTATTTGTGTTTAGGGGGATTATTTAGCAGCAAAAATAAGAATCTTGCATATTTTATACAGTAACTTAGGTTACAGAACGTTTTTTATTTTTATAAAGTTGACGGGCAAACATACGCAGAAACAGGAATATTTGTTTCTTTGATGGCTTTAAAACCGCCTTCCACATTGATCATATTGTGAATTCCTCTACTTTTTAAGATGGATGCCGCAATGACACTTCTGTAACCACCAGCGCAATGCACATAAAAAGGTTGATCGTTTGGAAATTCCGCTAGGTAATTGTTGAGGTAATCCAACGGTGTGTTTTTAGCATCGAGAACGTGTTCAGATTTGAATTCACTTTCTTTACGTACATCAAAAACTTGACTTTTTTTGTTGAATACTTCTTGAAAATTCGCTGTTGAAATTGAACTCATCGTATCATATTCTTTGGCAGCTTTTTTCCAAGCGTCAAATCCGCCTTCTAAATAACCCAACGTGTTGTCAAAACCAACTCTTGATAAACGTGTTACGGCTTCTTCTTCGCGACCTTCTGGTGTGACTAATAAGATAGGCTGTTGAATATCGGCAATTAACGCACCAACCCAAGGAGCAAAACTTCCGTCCAATCCTATAAAGATCGCACGCGGAATATGTCCTTTTACAAATTCATCTTGATGGCGAACATCTAGTACAATAGCACCAGTTTCATTGGCAATGGTTTCAAATACTTCAGGAGTTAATGCTTGCGTTCCACGTTGTAAGACTTCTGAAATATCAGCATAACCTTCTTTGTTAAGTCTAACATTATCGGGAAAATAATTTGGTGGCGGAAGCAATCCGTCCGTGACTTCTTTAATGAATTCTTCTTTGGTCATATCAGCGCGCAACGCGTAATTCATTTGCTTTTGATTCCCCAAGGTATCAACGGTTTCTTTCATCATGTTTTTTCCACAAGCAGAACCAGCTCCGTGTGCAGGATATACAATGACATCATCGGCTAAAGGCATGATTTTTTCGCGTAAGCTATCATACAGAAAACCTGCCAAATCTTGGATGGTAATTTTTCCGAGTTTTTGAGCTAAATCGGGTCTTCCGACATCGCCTAAAAACAAAGTATCTCCACTAAATATGGCATGATCTTTTCCGTTTTTGTCACGTAATAAATAGGTGGTACTTTCCATCGTGTGACCAGGCGTATGCAGCGCAATAATTGTAATGTTTCCTAATTTAAATTCTTGACCATCTTGCGCAATGATCGCATCAAATGTTGGATTCGCATTTGGTCCGTAGACAATTGGCGCACCTGTTTTTTTGGCAAGCGTTACGTGTCCGCTGACAAAATCGGCATGAAAATGCGTTTCAAAAATATATTTAATTTTTGCGTGCTGTTTCTGTGCTTTATCAATGTACGGTTGTACTTCACGTAATGGATCAATAATAGCAACTTCGCCATTACTTTCTATATAGTATGCACCTTGTGCTAAGCAACCTGTATATATTTGTTCAATGTTCATGATTTTTATTTTTATGATTACAGGAACAAAATTACGACACTTTCACTGCGCCCACAGTAACTTTTGTTACAGTAGCGAGCTTTTTATTGATGAATGAATTATTGTTTTACAAAGAATTCCATGTAGAAGATAAAGATAGCCATGACAAAGATGAAATAGCCAAATCCTTTTTTGAGTTTTTTTCCGTCGATAAAGTTTCCTAAGTAACTTCCGATAAAGATTCCGATAAGTGAAATACTTGTGAATATTCCCAAAAATTCCCAATCGATTTCCATCGTTAACGCATCACCCAAAAAGAAACCTAATAGTGATTTAAACGCAATGATAATCAACGAAGTTCCAACGGCTATTTTCATTTCTACGTTTGCGAGTAATACTAATGCTGGAATGATGAGAAATCCGCCACCAGCGCCAATCATACCTGTAATGGCACCAACGACTAATCCTTCAATTAAGATTAACGGATAATTGTAATGCACTTCACCAGCAGTTATTTTTTCTTTGCGTTCTTTTAGCATGGAAAATGCAGCGGGAAACATCAGCGCGGCAAATAAACCAAACATGGCCATTCGGCGCGTGAATTCAAAATTTCCAATAGTGAATAGTATATCTGGTAATGCCGGAACTACATAATGTCGAACCATGGTGACGCCAATAATCGCTGGAATTCCAAATACGACAGCCGTACGCCAGTCTACATAACCTTTTAAGTGTTGTTTTAAACCACCAACTAATGCACTTGCTCCTACGATGAATAGTGAGTATGCAGTCGCTACTTTTTCGTTTACAGCGAATAGATACGCAAGCACTGGAACTGCTAATATAGAGCCACCACCGCCAATAAGTCCTAATGAAATTCCAATAATCAAGGCACTAACATAGCCAAGTATTTCCATAATTATTCAGATGTTTGTTCCTGCAAAGTACCGTTTTAAGGAATGATCACACAGTAACAAAAGTTACATACTCAGGCTAAATTTATAATTTTAATATGATTTCTGTGTAATTCTATACGTCCCATTTGTTCTAATTTTTTGAGAAGTCGCGAAATTACAACTCTAGAAGTATGTAAATCATACGCAATTTCTTGGTGTGTGTTGTGAATTGTATCCGTGTTGTTGACACGAATTTTTTCTTTTAAATAGTTGAGCAAACGCTGATCCATTTTTTCAAAAGCCACGCTGTCTAGAATGTGTAATACTTCATTTAAACGTGTGTGGTAACTTTGGAATACAAAATTTCGCCACGATTTGTATCTTGCAGTCCATTCTTCCATTTTTTGCACTGGTACCATAATAAGTTTTGTATCTTTTTCGGCAACCGCTTTAATTTCACTTTTGGTTTGCCCCATGCAACAATTCATCGTCATAGAACAGGTTTCTCCTTGTTCTAAGTAATAGAGTAGCAATTCGTCTCCATCAGTATCTTCTCGCATGATTTTGATGGCTCCAGAAACTAGCAAAGGCATTCCACGAACATAATCGCCAACGGACATCAATGTAAAACCGGCAGGAACTTCTTTAAACGTTCCTACTTGTGCAATTTCATTGAGTAATTCATCTTCAAAAAGATGTCCATAGCTGTTTTTGAGTTCTTGAATCATGAGTTGGTTTTTAATACTTCATTAAAGTGCTTCAATTTTTTTCATGATTGCTTCGGCTTCGGCTGCTTTTTGATCGCTTAATTTTCGGTTAGTAGTAGACAAGTCAAAAGCTGCTTTGGTAAGTTTGCTGTACTGATCGTATAGTTTTTCTTTTTCCGATTTCTTTTTGAATAATCCGAACATATTTTCTTTTAATTTTTAATGCCTTAAAGATACGATAAATTGACAGTTTTCCCCGTGTACAATTTAAAAGTAGGAAGTTGTTTTTCAATCTTTTAATTTTGAATCTTTACATTCTAAAGTAGAAAAGCTACAATATCAATAATTGACATTGTAGCTTTTCGTAACAACAAAAAATAAACTAACTAATTTTTTTCTTTTTCATTTTTTCGTAAGTCTGTGTTGTAAATCACACCAAATTGTAAATATCCTTTTCCAGTGGAGCTTACACGTTGGTAAAGCATTCCTGTTTGTAAGTTCAAATTTTTATTTAATTGATAACCGATTCCACCGTATAATCGATTTCTATCGAAAAATTCTTCTGCTCCGTTGACAAAGATTTCATTGTAGATACCAAAGAAAAACGTTCCAGTTTCTATCACGGGTTTGTTTACGGGAATAAAAAGCATCAATCTATACCGGAAACGTGTTTTGAAATCATCTTCAACCCAACGTTGTTCGGCTCTGTATCGATGTTCAAATTTTACACGTCCTACATTATTTGTGGTAATCAATTGTTGCCAAATACGATGTTCTTCTGTTTCAGGGCTATCACGTTCGCTGTCGTACACAAAACTTCCGATATAGGCATATCCCGCGGTTGCAAAGGCATTTTTAGCAAAGTGATAATTTAATCCAGTTCGCAATAACCATTGTTCCGTATTGTTAGGAAAAACCGTGTGATTACGAAATTGAACTTCGGTATGAATACTAAATTTTTCACTGATTCTGTTAGTCCCAAAATACATCAACCAATTTCCAGTTTCATCTTGACTCCAACTTGAAAGCGGAATCATGAAAAGTATCAGTAAAATGGTACTTAATTTCTGTTTAAAATTCATTCCTATAAAAACGTTACTTTACCATTATTAATATCATACATTCCACCGACAATGCTGATTTCTCCGTTGCGTTCTTGTTCGGCTAATACAGGACTTTGATTGCGAATGTTTTCAATAGTCATTTCTACATTTTTAACCGCAACATTGTTTACGAATTCTATATTTCCTGAGTTACGTAAACTTTCGTCTGTTGGTTCAGTAACTGCTGCTACTGCGGGTTCTATTTTGTTGATTAATGCAGTTAGGTTTCCAAGTCTTGCATGATCGCAAGCACCTTTTACAGCGCCACATGCAGTATGTCCTAAAACGAGTATTAATTTTGTTTTGGCAAGTTTGCATGCAAATTCCATACTTCCTAAGATGTCTTCATTGACAAAGTTTCCAGCAATACGAACGCTAAAAATGTCTCCGATTCCTTGATCAAATATTAATTCAGAAGAAACTCTAGAATCTATACAGCTTAATATGGTAGCAAACGGATATTGTCCTTTGCTTGTATCTGAAACCTGATCGAGTAAATCACGTGTTACTTGTGAGTTGTTCATAAACCGTTCGTTTCCATCTTTTAACGCTTGTAAAGATGTTTCAGGAGTCATGATGGCTTGTGTTTCTTTTGTATGTGCTTTCATAGCTTTTGTATTTATTGTAATTGAATTGACGTTTGATTATTCACGATTAAAATCGGCACGTTGATTTTTTGAATCGCTTGTTTAATGTTCGATTTTAATCCTTGGAATCGCCCTGTGCTTTTCTTTTCGTGTGGATTGATACACAAGATTCCAATATTATTTTTAGCAACATACGATGCAATAGTATTCATGGTATTGCTTCCGTTTTCAAATTCAAACGTAATTACGTTTTCAGCAATTGTTGCTGCTTTTTCAGCATCCGTACGTACTTTGAATTGCTTGATTGGATTTTTAGTGTGCTTGCGCAAATCTTTTGTGAGTTCTAGTGATAATTCGTCCGGAGTTGCATTAAATAAACCTATGGACATTGTTTCCGATGGACTCATTACTTTTTCTTTTCCAGAAATTAATACAGAACCATTAAAAGTGTCTAAAATAAATTTTGTGAATCCATCACCCAAAAAGTTGATTAATTTCTGCGTGCGTTTCCCTATGACAACAATATCAGGCTTTAGTGCTTCAATACGTTCCATTGTTTCGTCTTTTAGGTTTCCTAAAATGCAGCTTGCCGTAATTTTTACGTCTGTATTTTTAGAAATTTTACGAACGAGTGCTTTCAATTTTGTCTTTTTGTTTACACGTTCTTCATCAATAGAACGCATGGCTGAAAATTGATTTTCGTATTCCGCCACATCAGAAGGTTTCAATACATGAAAAACATCAATACTTCCGTTGATCATTTTTGAAAGATTTACCGCGTTTTCCAAAGCTGTGTTGCAAGCTTCAGAAAAATCGGTTAATACGAGTAATTTATATTTTGGTGTGTTCATGATTTTAAATTTTTAGTGGTTAGTGTGTCTAAGCAGTCTTTGGTCTAAGTTGAAAAAATTCTATAAAGCTCTTTGGATTTTCCACAGTTCCTCGTTCTGAAATTAATTTAATATCAATATTTCTGTTGCGTGCTTTTTCTGAAAAATCTTCTAATATTTCAATAATATCATTATCCAAGAAACGTGTTTTACGAACATCTAATTCTAAGAATGTATCTCTTGGTAAACTGTCTAATTCTTTTAAAATGGTCGCTTTATTAAAGAAAGTTACTTCTTCGGCAAGTGTCATTTTAATTCTGTGCTTTCCGTTACTCTTATCTTCAATATGTAAGAAGTGTGAGTTTTGGAAACTTTTAATCAATATCACTACAATACCAACAGCAAGTCCTAATCCGATTCCCCATAATAAATCGATAAAAACAATTCCTAAAACAGTCACTACAAACGGAACAAATTGTTTCCAACCAGCATGATACATTTGCTTGAATAAAGCAGGTTTTGCTAATTTGTATCCTACAATGAATAATACTGCGGCTAATACAGAAAGTGGAATCATGTTTAATATTGTTGGAATTAAAATCACGGAAATTAATAATAAGAAACCGTGAATAATTGCAGACATTTTTGTTTTCCCACCCGATTGGATGTTTGCAGAACTTCGAACAATTACTTGTGTAATTGGCAATCCGCCAATTAATCCAGAAAGAATATTTCCTGTTCCTTGTGCAAATAATTCTTTGTTTGTAGGTGTTACACGTTTTCGTGGATCTAGTTTATCAGTTGCTTCCACACATAATAAGGTTTCTAAACTCGCTACTAAAGCAATGGTGAAACCAGTAAGCCAAATATTGTAATCACCAATCGCAGAAAAGTTTGGAAAGCTAAATTGTCCAAGAAAAGAACTAAAATCACCAGGCACAGGAACACTTACCAAGTGTGCGTCAATAATTCCGTATGTTTCATTATCTTTTGTCAATACAAAGTATAAAATTCCTAGAGCTACAGCGACTAATGGTCCTTGTACCAATTGGAATATTTTTCCTTTTTTTGATAATACGTTATTCCAAAGAATTAAAATTCCCAATCCAATAACTGCAATAATCGTTGCGCCTATATTAATTTGATCTATGGCGTTAAAAATATCTGAAAATGTGTTTGCTCCATCCACTTGGAAAAAAGCAAAATCACCTTCTGGATTTACATCGTAGCCAAAAAAGTGTGGAATTTGTTTTAAAATAATAATGATTCCAATACCAGTTAGCATTCCTTTAATGACGGAAGAAGGAAAGAAATACCCAATAATTCCAAATCGTAAAATACCAAATGCTACTTGAATAACACCACCAATAACAACGGCAACCAAGAAGTTTTCAAAGCTTCCTAACGCAGTAATAGCAGTTAATACAATTGCTGCCAAACCTGCAGCAGGTCCACTGACTCCAACTTGTGAGCCACTCATAGCACCCACGACAATTCCACCGACAATTCCAGCAATTAATCCTGAAAATAATGGTGCGCCACTGGCTAGGGCAATTCCTAAACAGAGTGGAAGTGCAACGAAGAATACGACAATACTAGCGGGTATGTCCGCTTTTAAATTTTTGAATGGATTTGAACTATTCATTTAATAATAATTTTCTGAATTGAAAAAAGGTATGTGCAAAGCGCACGACTTTCAATTCACAGTTAGTTTGATTATTTTGTTGTTGTAAAAAATAGAATGTTCTTTTGTAGTTGTTAGTTTAAAAGAGCACTCTAGCTATTCTCGGAAAATAGCACGTTCAGCATCTAGTTTAAGCTAGTTCTGGTGGTGGAATTAAGATATCAAGATGAAAAGACCATCTTGATTGTTGAAAATAATGATTTGCGCTAGTATTGCTAAGATCGCAATGCGCTATGATAGTGTATATAAGTTTAGGTTCTATTTTAGTGTCTTTCTCCGTTTTATCTTCAACTTCTTCTTCGGTATCATCTTCAAAATCGACCAACTCAAAAGAAGTATCAGAAAAAATAGATAATGTATTTGCAATTGGTTGAAGTAGCATCGCACACAAAACTAGCAAAAAAGGAAGTTGCTTTAGAAGGTTTAGTATGTGAGTGCGTTTTAGTGACATTTATTTAATTACTTTAAAAACTAAATCAGTATAAAATTTGATAATGGTATCTTTTCCGGCTTTTACATCCGTTAAAGAAGGCAAGTGCTCTGAAAAATAGCGTTGTTGATGCGCGCCTTCAATCACGGTTGACACCAACATGTGCGGAAATTCAAAATTAGGATTAATATCCGTAACCATATTGCTCACACGTTGTACAACACGTTTGTACACTTTATAATATCCTTTTTCGTTTTCGCTGTCAATGTCTTTAGTATGGTATGCTTTTGAAGATTCTGCAATAATAATTCGATTCAAAATAATTTCATTGATGTACGAAAATGAATTGTCAACATCAGTTTTTCGAGTCAAAATTTCAATAGCTGCGGACAACTTTTCGTTAGATGATTGCACATTCGCAGTGGCAAAAACCAATTTGTATTCAACCCAACTCCAATACCAACAAATTAAATACACCAGCAATATATGTTTGCTTTCAAAATAACGATAAATAGAGCTTTCGTTAGAACCAATAGATTGTCCTAATTTTTTAAACGTAAACGCTTCAAAGCCCAATTCGTCAATCATCTCAATACTGCGCGATACAATCTTCTTTCCCAATTCTGACGATTCAGGATTCTTAGTGTACAGCTCTTCGCTGATGGCGATATGTATTTGTAAATTTTCCATACTATTAATTACAAATATAATAGTATTACTATTATAAACTAGTAGTTTGACTATTTTTTTTTAAAAAAGTAAAATAATTTTCTAGCCTATCATGAAAATAGAAGGTAAAGTGCTTGAAAATCATACGTATGAAAAATAGGGTAAAGTCAATGATTCTGTGAAATTATATGTATTTTTGCACTTTAATTTTTCAAGTAAAATTCAATGGTGTAGAAAAATTCACAATTGACCAATACGCTTGATGATGAACACTATATATGACACACAAAGCAGGATTTGTTAATATTATCGGAAATCCAAACGTTGGAAAATCAACCTTGATGAACGCTTTTGTTGGGGAAAAACTTTCAATTATTACCTCAAAAGCACAAACGACACGTCACAGAATCTTAGGAATTGTCAATGGGGACGATTTTCAAGTAATTCTATCTGATACACCAGGAATTATAAAACCTGCGTACGAATTGCAATCGTCCATGATGAGCTTTGTAAAATCTGCTTTTGAAGATGCGGATGTGTTAATCTATATGGTGGAAATTGGCGAAAAAGATTTAAAAGATGAAGCGTTTTTCAATAAAATCATACACAGTGAAATTCCTGTTTTATTATTATTGAATAAAATTGATAAATCTTCACAAGAAGAATTAGAAGCACAAATGGACTTCTGGAAAGCGAAAGTGCCCACGGCAGAAATCTATCCAATTTCAGCACTTGAAAACTTCAATGTAACCGAAGTATTTTCAAGAATTATTGAATTGCTTCCGATGTCACCAGCATTTTATCCAAAAGATCAATTAACAGACAAGCCTGAACGTTTCTTTGTAAACGAATCCATTCGTGAAAAAATCTTGGTGAACTACAAAAAGGAAATTCCGTATGCGGTAGAAGTAGAAACGGAAGAGTTTTTTGAAGAAGAAAACATCATTCGTATTCGTTCTGTGATTATGGTAGAACGCGAAACGCAAAAAGGAATCATCATTGGTCACAAAGGAAGCGCGTTAAAAACCGTTGGAATGCAAGCAAGAAAAGACTTGGAGAAATTCTTCGGAAAGCAAATTCACATTGAATTGTATGTAAAAGTCAACAAAAACTGGCGTAGCAATTCGCGACAGTTGAAACGTTTTGGGTATAATAATTAGTTGCTAGTTGTTAGTTGCTAGTTGTTAGATTTTAGTAGTGAGTATTGAGTAAATGATTATATCTATTGTATAAATTCACACAATTATACCATAAAAATGAATATAAGTCCAATAATAACTAAGATTACACCAATAATTTTATCTTTTTTGGTTGGTGGATATTTTCGCTCATGTAAAAGTTTTAATATAAACATTGGAAAACATAGACATGCAGAGATGATAATCATTGTATTTGGAGATACAAATTCAAGTAAAGTGTCAATGAATATCATTCCCAAAACACAAATAATTAGTGTGATTGCTCCTAATGTCAGATATCCTATTTTTAGTAACTTATAGTTCATAATCAATTGAGTAGTTACACCATAAAAATGAATATCATTAATATAACAGCTAAGATGACACTAATAGTTTTATCTTTTTGAGTTGGTGGATACTTTTGCTCATATAGAAATTTCAAAATAAAGAAAGGTAAACAAAGGCATGCAGAAATGATAATCATGGTTTGTGTTGAAATAACTTCTAGTACATTATCTATAAAAATTATGGTACCAAATGATAGTAGAATGATGAATGCTGCTAATGTTAAATATCCAATTTTGATTAATTTATAGTTCATGGTTTTACTATTTTTTTATTGTTGTTGTTTGCAAATTTCATACGAATTACGACAACCTGTCATTGCAGAATCATAAAGATAGCCAGAAGTGGCCATGCAAACAGGCCAAGTCAATGCTCCTACTCCTAATGTAAATACAGCAAGTCCAATCGCACCAGCTGTACATCCGGCAAGTCGTATGCCATGATCTCTAACCGCTTGCTCATTACAATTATTATAATAAGCAAGACAATTTGATGTGTTCTTACTACTGATTGTTAATGGTAAATTTTCTAAAAATACAAAAATAAGCACTTCTTCTAAAATTTGTGTACTTTCTGAAGTAGACAAATCTTTAGGGAAATATTCTGATTGAGAAATTTGTTCACCAAAATGATACAATTCTTCAAGCTTGTTAAAATATGCTTCATTGTAAAAATCGCCTAAAATTTCTTCATAATTTACAATATCATCAGATTGATTATGTTCCATTAATTCAATCATTTTGTCATAATTCAGATCATTATTGTTCAATTCAAACAGAATACTCAAATCAATATCTCTGAAGGCTTCAAGTGACTGATTTTTGAGTTCGATCAAGTTTGTATCTGAGCTTGTTTTTTCTGTGATGACTTCGACAATTTCATCCTCAGTAGCACATGAATTGAATAACATGGTTAAACTTAGTGGTAAAAGAAGAGCAATAATTCTAATCTTTTTTAACATGTTGATGATTTTAATTTTTCGCATTTGAATGATTTAAAGTGAGTTATAATCTATAATGATCTTGAAATTTTACGATTAATTCATTTTATTTAAGTAAACATAACATAAAATGAATTGTAAAATTTATGGTAAAACCGTACTATTTTTAAGTGATTTATAAAAGATTAGAGCTATTCTACGTTATTATATCTATTTATAATCTTAACTTTATCACAGAATTTATTTACATTTTCAAAAGTAGAATAAGGATTTTATATTCCCATACGGTTTCCCGTAATCGAACAAAAATTCTAGTAATCATAAACAAATTAAATAGAAAATCACAACCCAACCGTCCGATTCAAAAAGTCATTCAATAAAATCATTTCAGGTTTTCCTTTGGCTCTTCCCATACGACCTGCAAAATAAAGCGCAAACCAAACGAATATCATAAATATCATCAAACCTATTTGAAGTCCATACGAAGTTTTCAAAGCTGCATTGGTATACGCCCAAACACCAAATCCAATAAACAAACACGCCACTAAAAAGTGTAAAAACATAAAAAATGTCCAAACAGTCGGACTCGGACCAAATAACCCGTGCAATTCACACTGTTGTACGTCTATTTCATCTACTTCCACATGCAACTGTGGCGACCAAAAATGTTGCTCATTTTTCGGAATTCGGATAAAAACATGATTGTCTATTCGCGAAACCACAAAATCTTTCTGGGTTTCTTTACTCGCTGCCAAACGATCCAATACAACCTCGCTCGCTTCGGGAATTGTTCTCTTAAAACGCGGTCGCAACACCATTTCTTCGCCTAAACTCATTACAAATTATTTAAGTATTACAAAATAGCATTTCTCATGAACATAGAAACTGATAATTATCAGGTAGTTTTTGGTGATTTTCTCTTTCAAAGTGTAAAAAATAAGCTAGAAGCAACATTCATGCAATACTTACACAAAATTACTTTTTACTCATAAACAGAAAATGTACCTTTGCGGGCACAAATAGAACGAAATGAGTAATATAGTAGCCATAGTAGGACGTCCAAATGTTGGAAAATCAACTTTGTTTAATCGAATGATTAAACGGAGAGAAGCAATTGTTGATGCGGTAAGTGGTGTAACAAGAGATAGACATTACGGAAAATCAGATTGGAACGGAAAAGAATTTTCGTTAATCGATACCGGTGGATATATCGTAGGAAGTGATGATGTCTTTGAAAAAGAGATTGATAAGCAAGTAGAATTGGCAATTGATGAAGCAGATGCCATTCTTTTTGTAGTAGATGTAGAATCTGGAGTAACAGGAATGGACGAAGACGTAGCAAAATTACTGCGTAGAGTTAAAAAACCTGTATTATTAGTGGTAAATAAAGTTGATGCAGCAAATCGTTTGCATGATGCTGCCGAATTTTATGCCTTAGGATTAGGAGAATACTATCCCATTGCAAGTATCAACGGAAGTGGAACAGGCGAAATGTTAGATGCGTTAATTGAAGCATTGCCAGAAGTAGAAGAAGTAGAAGAAGTAACTTTACCACGTTTTGCGGTGGTTGGAAGACCAAATGCTGGAAAATCATCGTTTATCAATGCCTTAATTGGGAAAGATAGATATATCGTAACAGACATTGCAGGAACAACACGTGATTCAATTGATACCAAATACAACCGTTTTGGATTTGAATTCAACCTAGTTGATACTGCCGGAATTCGTAGAAAAGCCAAAGTAAAAGAAGACTTAGAATTTTACTCCGTAATGCGTTCTGTTCGCGCTATTGAGCATTCCGATGTATGTCTACTTATCGTAGATGCTACTAGAGGATTTGATTCTCAAGTACAAAACATCTTTTGGTTGGCAGCAAAAAATCACAAAGGAATCGTGATTTTAGTCAACAAGTGGGATTTAGTAGAAAAAGATACTTCCACAGTAAAAGAATTTGAAAAGCATATTCGTTCACAAATAGAACCGTTTACAGATGTACCAATCGTATTTATCTCTGTATTGACAAAACAACGTATTTTCAAAGCTATTGAAACTGCGGTTGAAGTCTATAAAAATCGTTCAAACAGAATTTCTACCAGTAAGTTAAACGATACGATGTTGCCAATAATAGAGCGCATGTCACCGCCAGCATACAAAGGGAAACATGTGAAAATTAAGTTCTGTACACAATTGCCAACAGCGTATCCGCAATTTGCATTCTTTGCAAACTTGCCACAATATGTGCGTGAACCATACAAACGATTTATAGAAAATCAACTTCGTGAACAATTTGACTTTACTGGAGTTCCAGTAACAGTGTATTTCAGGAAAAAATAAAATGTCTAAAAAAGCATTTCTCATCACAGTTTTCATCATCAGTCTACTACTAATTGGATTGATGATGTTAATTGCGGATGCCAACAATCAAGTTTTAAGTAGTTTTTCAAGCATGGAACAGAAATTCCAAAAAGTCAATGATTCTCTCCAAAAAAATGTAGATTCACTAAAAGAACAACTAGAAACATCTTCAGAAACCATTCCTGAAATTGTAAAACAGTACAATATAACTACTGACGAACTAATAGCTAATATTCAATCTTTAAAAGTAGCACTCATTCCAAATAAGCTTTCAGATTATAATAATAAAGATCCAGAAATAGCAAAAAACAACGCCCTCTTTTTTACGGAAAGCGGTAAGCGTTCAGAAAAAGGAATACAATTTCTTGCCAACATAGAAGCATACGAAAATATCGTATCGGTCATCCATCTTGAATTTCCAAAAACAAATACGCAATCATTTAAACTTCGTGAAAAAATAGCAGGTATAGACTGGCTAGATAACAATTTTAAAGACTTTCCTTTAATCGTTACTTACACAAAATTGACCGCGATGGAAAGTGATATAAAAAGCAAACAAGAAATCATCTTTAACAAAGTGTTACGAAAATAGTAATACTTTACATTAAATTTTCAAAAGCTACATAATTCAATCATCTTTCACTAACACTAAGTTAAAATACGAGGTTCATCTTTGTTGGAATAAACATAAACCAATACAATGAAAACCTTAAAACAATCACTTTTAGTGACAATTGCAATCATTGCTTTTCAAAGTTGTGAAAATGATGACAATACCATTCCCATTTCAACTCCAGTTGATACTTCGGTAAACTTTCAATTCAAAAACAGCATTAATTTAGGTGGAGAAGGATCCGCAGAAATTTCAGCTTTCGATCCTACAACGAATAAATTATTTACCGTAAATGTAGCATTAGGTCAAATATCGGTCTACAGCATTTCAGACATTAGCGCGCCAGTTCAAGAAACTCCAATTAGTGTAAACGCATTTGGTGCACCAAACAGTGTGGCAGTTCACAACGGAAAACTTGCCATTGCTGTGGAAGCGGCAAACAAACAAGCTGCTGGAAAAATATACGTTTACAATACTTCTGATAGTGCTTTGTTAAACGAATACACAGTTGGATCATTGCCAGATATGGTTACATTCACGAAAGATGGAAACTATATCTTATCCGCAAATGAAGGCGAACCAAATGCTGATTATACAGTTGATCCTGATGGAACAGTAAGCATCATTGACATTGCAAATAACAACGTAACTACTTTAGATTTCTCTGCGTTCAATTCACAAGAAGCGACCTTAGAAACGCAAGGATTTAGAGTTTTTGGTCCAAATGCGAACTTAGCAGCAGATGTTGAGCCAGAATATATCACAGTTTCAGAAGATTCACAATATGCATGGGTGTCCTTACAAGAAAACAACGGAATTGCTAAAATCAACTTACAAACAAAAACCATTGAAGCAATTTATCCATTAGGATTTAAAGATTACAGTCTTTCTGGTAATGCGATTGATGCAAGTGATAGAGATAATATAGCCGAATTAAAAACGTGGCCCGTATACGGAATGTATCAACCAGATGCCATTACATCCGTAAATATCAACGGAACAGAATATATTTTCTCTGCAAACGAAGGTGATGCAAGAGAATACGAAGGAACACCAGGTTATGTTGGTGAAGATCGTATCAAAGATGTAACCTTAGATGCAACTGCTTTTCCAGCTTCTGAAAACTATCAAGCAGATGAAAATATTGGACGTTTAAAAATGGCACTTGACTTAGGTGATACAGATGGCGATGGCGATTATGATAAATTATACAACTACGGAGCGCGTTCATTCAGTGTTTGGTCAGCAGATGGAAACTTATTATATGATAGTGGAAACGAAATTGCAACACGTGTATTAGCAGAAACACCAGAACGTTTCAATTGGGATTGGGAAGACAACGCTGTAGATGACAGAAGTGACGACAAAGGCGCAGAACCAGAAATGGTAGAAATCTTAAATATTGCCAATCAACGTTACATATTATTTGTTGGTTTAGAACGCAACAGTCAAGTAATGGTGTACGATATAACTAACCCTGTAGCACCACAATTTTTACAACTATTACAACGAAATTCAGACTATGCGCCAGAAGGAATTATAGCGATAAAAGCAGAAGACAGCCCAACAGGAAACGCATTACTCATCATTTCCTATGAAGACAGTGGAACGGTTTCTATCTACGAAAACGAGAATTAACATAGTTTTTAAACTTTAAGTGAGATGATGTTTCCTTACCATCTAGCTTGAAGTAACAATTATTTTTAAAATATAAAACGCTTCGAAGACAGTCATTGATTTCGAGGCGTTTCTGTTTTTTTAAGATTTTTTGGTGAGGTTTTAAGATTATTTTAATAATAAATCATCATTTTTTCTGTTTGTTTGTGTGTTGAACCGATTACCATCAATCAAAACCAAAAAATGTATAAATTATTCAGTATTGCACTGATCGTTATGATCAGTTTATTTTCTTCAAAACTTTCTGCACAAGAATTCGAACTCAAAGGAAAAGTCATTGATAATACGACAAAAACACCTTTAGAATCTGCAACAATATATCTAGAATCTATCAAAGATACCACACTCATTACCTATACCATTAGTGGGAAAGATGGAACTTTTGAGCTTGCCGCACGAACAAAACTAAAAGAAGTAAATTTATTGGTAGCGTTTAACGGATTTCAAACCTACAAGAAAAAAGTAAGATTAAACAAACCCATCATTCAACTAGCAGACATTTTGATGGAACCCGCTTCTAACGAATTGGATGCGGTACAAATTGTTGCAATTCGCGCACCAATTACGGTCAAAAAAGATACCTTAGAATTCAACGCAGATTCGTTCAAAGCCCGACCAGATGCAACGGTGGAAGACTTAATCAAAAAACTGCCAGGTGTCGAAATTGACAGTGAAGGAAAAATAACCGTAAACGGACAAGAAGTCAACAAAATCTTAGTAAACGGAAAACCATTCTTTGGGAACGATCCAAACATTGCGATCAAGAATTTAACGAAAGAAATCGTTGATAAAATTCAGGTAACATCTACCAAAAGTGAATCGGAAGAATTCACAGGAAAAAAAGGAACTTCGGAAGAAAAAACCATCAATATAGAACTCAAAGAAGATCAAAATAAAGGATTTTTTGGACGAGCCACGGTAAGCGGCGGAACTGACGAACGCTATGCGATGAGCGGAATTGGAAACTATTTCAATGACAAACAGCGTATAAGTGTCTTGGCAAGTAAAAATAACATCAACAGTTCAGGATTTAGTTTTGATGAAATCTATGACATGATGGGAAATAGTGGCGGCGGCGTCTATTTTGGAGACGATCAAGGTTTTGGCGGATTGGGCGGCGGCGGACAAGGAATTACAACATCTTCAAATGCAGGAATAAGTTTTGTGGACGAATACGAAGATAAAACAGAAGTCCTCGCAGACTATTTTTTCTCACGTGCCGATTCGGAAAATGAAAGTAGAGTAGAACGTGAAAATATATTACCTGATGGAAGTTTCTTCACAAACTCCAGAAGTACTTCCACGAGTTTAAATGACAGTCATAGAGCAACAGCCGAGTTGCAATTTAAAATAGATTCTACACTTAAAATAGTCGTAGCGCCAAGTTTTAGATTTACGGAAGGAGAAAATTTTTCTTCTCAAAGGGAAGAATCTTCAGATGATACTGGAACGCTATTAAACCGCGGAGATTCACAAAATAAAACAGACTCTGAACGTCGTAATTTTGGAAGTGATATTGATGTAATAAAAAAGTTTGGAAGCAAAGGTTCGTACGTGAGTCTGAACTTAAACAATAGCATCATTAACAATACTTCAGAAAATTTTTTAAACACAACTAATGAAATATTTGGCACAACGCCATCAACGGAAACTAGAGATCAATTGTCAGATGTTGACTCAAAAGAAAATCAAATTTCTGCGAACATTGAATACCGCATTCCATTAAAAGAAAAATTATTTTTAGATGTAAACTATAGCTTTTCAAATAGAAGCGAACGAAATGACAGAAGTGTTTTTGATTTTGATAACACTACAAATCAATATGATGATTTCAATCAAACCTTAAGTTCCGACTTAAAAGTAAACTTTCAAACGCATACACCAAAAATCGGTATCAATTACGAAAGTAAAAAACTATACCTAAGCTTCAACACTGGATTACAGTTTTCTGAATTAAAAAACGAAGAATTCATCCAAAATACATCTGTAACATCGAGCTTTTCAGATATCAGTATCAACAGTTACATGCGTTACAACATCAAGCAAGGAATGAGTGTTTCATTCAACTATAACACCAATACGCAATCGCCAAATGCACAACAATTACAACCTGTTGCCAATGTAAGTAATCCATTAAATATTGTGGTTGGTAATCCAAATTTGAATCGAGAATTTGTACAACGCATCTATGCAAACTTTAATAATTACGACTTCAAAAGCAAAAGCGGATTTTTTGTATGGCTTTCAGCGAATTTTACCAATGATAATATTGTGCCAATTTCCACAACAGACGAAAACAGAATCAGAACCACAACCTATACAAATGTGGATGGAATTTTTAGAGGAAGCGGTGGCGTATCGTATAGTAAAACCATCAAGCGTGATAGCAGTTCGGTACGTTTCAGAGTTGGATTATATACAAATTATAACAAAGAAATTAACTTTAGCAATGGCGTAAAATTCTCTACAAAACGAAATGCACTCACGCCAAGCGTTCGAATGACCTATAATTTCAAAGAATTGCTTGAAATAGAACCTAGATATTCCGTATCGTTAAACTCAACAATGTACAGTTTAGAAAATCTCAACAATGAAACGTTTCAAACTCATAATGTTGGCTTAAAAACAACCACATTTTGGCCAAAAAATATAGTATTTGGAAATGATTTACGGTATACCTATCAAAGTAATGTGGCACCAGGATTTGAACGTGGCGCGTTATTTTGGAATATGAGTTTAGGTGTCAAAATTCTCAAAGACAAAGGAACGATCAAGCTGACGGCGTATGACTTATTAGATCAAAATATCAATACACGTAGAAGTGTGACGGCTGATTTCATTCAAGATTCGCAAAGTACGGTGTTGCAACGTTATTTCATGTTAGGATTCACCTATAAACTCAGTAAAATTGGCGGTAAAAAAGAAGGTGGCATTCAGTTTTTATAATACACACAAAAAAATCATATAACGACGAAAGCTTTTGGAATTTTTCAAAAGCTTTTTTTATGCGCTGAACTTTGTATCTTGTAACAGTAAAACCTATTCATGTAACGAAACTTTACAATGGATCGTCAAACACAAAAAAATAATATGCAATGAAGAATATATTACAGCAACTTTTGAGTGTCGTTTTACTCTTAAATATGAATATAGTTTTTAGTCAAACAGACACTTTAGAAATAGAAACAGCTTTCATGGATTGTTTGTATCAATCGTTACCGGATAAAGGTGATGAATTTAAAATGATACTTCAAGAAGCAGAGCAAAAGTTAATACATAAAAAGTATTTAAAAGATGGGACAGGTGAAAGCTATGTAACGCTATATAGGAATCTTGGAAATACCATCAATAAAGATTTTCAGAATTTAGGTCTGCTAAACTACATGAGTAAAATAACTCATGAAGTTGAAGTCGATACTGTTAGTAATTGTGCAGAAAAGATATTAAAATCTCCAAAATATAAAGATTCTAAAATATTTAAAATAACATCCATAACACAATCACAATCACTCGATATAAGTGACTCTTCAAGTTATAAAGATGAAGTTTTGTCAATTCTAGAAGTAAAAGACTTTGAACACGATTATTACAAGATGTCTACTTTAGTAATGATTGAAACCATGAATTATGTTGATTTGGAAGGAATTGTTACTAAACTACCAGAAGTAGTAGAAGCAAAAATTTCAGACGAAGAGCGTGCGCGAGCTTTTAAAATAGAAATACAATCAGAAGAAATCATTCTCATAAACGGAAAAAAAAGTGACTTTGCAACAGTTAAAAAGCAGTTAAAAAGGTATTTAAAAGACAATACATCAGAATCTATTATTATACTGAAAAATGATAGAAGCGTCCCGTATATCTTTTTTATTAAAATACAAAACGAAATGGTTGCTGCTTTTGAAGAAATTCGAAATGAAGAGTCAAAGAAAAAATTTGATCATTCGTTTGATAAATTGACAGAAGAACAACAAAAAGAAATCAAAGAAATGTACCCTATTAAAATTTCTGAAGTAGAAATAAAATGAAAAAAAAGCTACTCATCACAGGATGTATTTTGCTGTTTATATTAGGAATTGCAGGATACATTCTGACCATTCATGTCTTACCGTATGCCATTGTTCAACCACAAAAAATAAACCTAGCGATCACTCCAGAAAATTTAGGATTACAAGGTGAAAAACTAACGATTACAACGAAAGACAGTACTTCATTAAAAGGCTATTACATTCAATCCAATACACAAAAAACCAAAGGAATCATGATTCTTATTCATGGGATTGGCGGTTGTAAAGAACACTTTCTCAATCTAGCAGGAAACTTAGCCAACAAAGGAATTGCCTCAGTAGTATTTGATGGAAGAGCGCACGGCGAAAGTGGCGGACAATATTGTACATACGGGTTTTATGAAAAACAAGACATTGCTGCAATTGTTGACGAACTCAAAAGGCGAAATTCTGAGTTGTCCATTGGAATTTGGGGAAACTCATTGGGTGGCGCTATTGCGATTCAAGCTTTGGAACTTGACAAGCGTATTGAATTTGGCGTGATCGAAAGTACATTCACGGAATTAGATCAAATTGTATACGATTACCAACAGAAGATGACCAAAGGTTTCGGATTGCGTTTTATGTCAGATGCAGCATTACAAGAAGCTGGAAACATAGCAAACTTCAATCCTGATGAAGTGAAACCAATTATTTCTGTGACAAAAATAACGCAGCCAATGTTTATCGCGCATGGTGATACTGATGAAAATATCAGTTTTGAATACGGAAAACAACTCTATGAAAATCTCGCTTCAGCAGAAAAAGAATTCGTTCTTGTAGAAGGCGCAGGACATTTTGATGTATATGCAAAAGGCGGAAAAATATATGAAGATAAGTTGATGAACTTCATTCGCAAACAGCTTGAAAACAACTAATATATCAAGTCTTAAAAAACTACATCGTTGTAGTTGTTAAAAAACCGATTTGCATTGGAAACTGAAAAGAAAAAGTCTTATTTTTAAAGTCAGACTCACAACAACATGCGCAATTTTACTCAGCTGATACAAATCTCTTTACTGCTTTTAGCTTCCGTAATTGCGTATGCACAAAATACACCGCCAAGTATTATGGCAACGGGTGATCAGCAATATTGTGGAGATATGCCGATGAATATCGTAACTTCGGTATCCATTTCAGATCCTGATCCTACAGATACGACTTTACCCATTGTGTATATTCAAATTTCCGAAGGCTATACCAACGGACAAGATCAATTAACTTTAACAGGAACGCATCCAAATATCAATGGTTTTTGGACGCCAGCTTTAGGACGAATGGCGTTAGTAGGTCCAGCAACATTTGCCGAATATGAAGCTGCCATTCAAGACATTGTATTTGAAACAACACAAACCAATTTTACCGAAGATAAATTTTTCTCCATCAACTTAGGTGATGCAAACTATTTACCATCTACAGGTCATTATTATTTCTATGTGCAAAATACTGGAATTACATGGACACAAGCACGTGATTTAGCAGCATCACAAACCTATTTTGGATTGCAAGGCTATTTAGCTACACTCACAACAGAAGAAGAAGCAGAATTGGCAGGTTCACAAAGTTCAGGAACTGGCTGGATTGGCGCAACAGATGTAGATCAAGAAGGTACATGGCAATGGGTTACAGGGCCAGAAGCAGGAACGGTATTTTGGATTGGAGAAGTCAATGGAGCGGCACAAAACGGCGCGTATACATTTTGGAATTCAGGAGAGCCAAATAATTTTGGTGGAGAACATTATGCACATATCACCGATCCAAGTATTGGATTATTAGGTTCTTGGAACGATTTGCCAAATGTTGGGGCAACAGATCCAAACAATCCGTATCATCCACAAGGATATATCATTGAATATGGCGGAATGCCAGGCGAACCAATGATCAATTTATCGGCAAGTACACGAATTGAAACACCAAAATTCACACTCAATGAAGACGGAAACTGTGACCCGAGTGAAATTACGTTAAGTGTCGACACCAATACAGACAGTGTGTTATGGTTTGAAACTGAAATGTCCACAACACCAATTCACACTGGTAACAGTTATACAATATCAGTAACCCAAACCACTATATTTTGGGTATTGCCAGCATTTTCTGGTTGTACAGAAGGCGCAAGAAGTGCAATTACTGCTTCGGTTTTTGGATCACCAGCAACACAAAATACAACCATTGTACAATGTGGCGCTACAAGCGGAATTACAATGTTTAATTTATTTGAGTATAATGAAGAAGTTGCCGCTGGTATCTTAGCCGATCGGCAAATACGGTATTATGAAGATAATTTGCTTACGCAAGAAATTACAACGAGTTCATATACAAACACGTCAAATCCACAAACCGTATACGCAGAAGTAACAGACTTGGTTTCGGGTTGTGTAAACACAGCAGAAGTAAGGTTGGAAGTAAGTTCAAACACGGTTAACAATGCTGTCTTAAATGCTTGTGATGCGATTGACGAAGTCGGAATCACACAATTTGATCTATCATTAGCCGATACCCAAATTACCAACGGATTGCCGCCAGATGTTACAGTTACCTATTATGAAACATTGGAAAATGCCTTGCTTTTGACAAATCCATTAGGAAATCAATATACAAATACCATAGCATATTCACAGACGATACATGCGCGTGTAGAGCAAAATGGCGATTGTTATGGAATTAGCGAAGTATTACTTAATGTAATCGGTCTGCCGAATATAGAAACGCAAGAAATACAGTTTTACTGTGTAAATTTTTCTCCACAATTAATCATGCTTGAAAGCGGAATCACTAGTAACTTTAGCAACTATACTTTTGCTTGGTCAACAGGAGAGACAACGCCAGAAATTCAAGTCAATCAACTAGGAAATTATACCGTTGAAGTAACTCAAATTGGTGGATGTTCAAAAACTAAGACAATTTCTGTGCAACCATCAGATATTGCTACTATTGGAAACATTCTAATCAATGATATTTCAGATGTCAATGTAGTAACGGTGATGGTTTCTGGTGAAGGAGACTATGTATTTGCATTAGACAATCCGAATGGTAGCTATCAAGAATCAAACATCTTTGAAAGCGTGTCTGCTGGATTTCATACGGTATACATTAAAGATATCAAAAATAATTGTGGAATTGTAAACGCGGATATTGCCGTTATTGGATATCCAAAATTTTTCACACCAAACAATGATGGTGCAAATGATACATGGCAACTCAAAGGAATTTCTGGAACTTTTCAAGCAAACACACAAGTATTCATATACGATCGTTATGGAAAACTCCTTAGAATCTTAATCAACGCAGAAGACGCTTGGAACGGAACAAACAAAGGTGTTAAAATGCCATCAAGTGATTATTGGTTTTCAGCAACACTAGAAGACGGAAGAGTTTTTACAGGACATTTCACTTTAAAACGCTAGCTTCTATTTCGTTCAGCTACCGCTTTAGTATTGGGTATTTAGTATTGAGAAGTGAGAGTTTTATGTCTAACAAATCCAAGAAGTCTAACAATTTGAGCAAGCCCAAAAAAGCAAGGCGTAAGTTGATCAAAGTCAAAATATGGTAGCTGAGCGTAGTCGAAGCTACCAACTTCCACCAGCACCACCACCGCTAAATCCGCCGCCGCCGAAGCCACCACCAAATCCGCCGCCACTACTTCCGCCACCGAATCCACCGCTGCCTCTGCCAGAGCCAAATCCACCTTTACCCAAATTACTCAAAATAATAATATCAAGTAAATCGCTTCCTGTGCTGTGTCTGCCGCCACCACGATTATTGCCGCCATTTCGTTTATTATTGGCTAAAATAGAAATCAACACAAAAAAGAAAATTACTAGGAAAATGATAACACCAGCAGGAATTCCTTCGCTTGATGATTGTCGGCGTTCACCGGTAAATTCGTCATTTAAAACTTCAATAATACTATTCACGCCTTCATTAAGTCCGCCATAATAATCGCCTCTTTTAAAAAAAGGAATGATCTGATTTCTCGTGATTTGACCTACAATTCCAGCTGTCAATTTATTTTCGGCACCATAGCCTGGGGAAATCCATATTTTACGCTCTTGTTCGGCTAAAAGGATGATGACGCCATTGTCTTTCCCTTCTTGTCCAACGCCCCATTTTTGACCCCATTCTGGCGTAAGCATGCCAATACTTTCACCTTGTAAACTTTTAATAATAACCACTACAATTTGTGTAGAAGTGGTATCAGAATATTTAATAAGTTTATTTTCTAAAGCAGCTTTTTCGCCACTAGAAAGTAATTTGGCATAATCGTATACTGCATCAGGATTTGCTTTTGTGGGCTTTGGTGGAATGTCGAACTGAGCATGTGAAATGTTCAGAAAAAACAATCCAACAATCCAAATAAATGTTTTAAAATATGTCGTTGAAATGTGCAGCATTAGCCTTTTGAGATTTCGTTTGATAGTTCGTCTTCATGCGTACCTGCATCCCAAGGAAAATGCGTTTGTAGCTCTAATCCAGCTTGCAATATGCCTTCAATCAATCCTTGTGCAAAATTCCCTTGTTGGAATTGATTGCGCATGGCATCACGTGTGGTATCCCAAAAGTCACAAGGAACTACGTCATTGATGCCTTTATCGCCATAAATCACAAATGATTTATCCGCCACAGCGACATAAATAAGTACACCATTGCGGAGTTTTGTAGTGTCCATTTTAAGCAAATGAAATACTTCTAGTGCACGATCAAAGATATCTGAATCAGTGTGTGCTTCCAGATGAATTCGAATTTCACCAGAAGTATTCCGTTCTGCTGTCCGAATGGCAGCAATGATTTCTTGTTCTTCCTCTGCGGAAAGGAAATCTTCTACTTTAGACATATATTTTGAATGCTTTTTGGGAATTATTAATTAAAATCAAATTCGACATCTGGAGCATCTTCACTGCCTGGATCGGCTTTAAAACGTGCCATTTCCTTGATTCCAAATGCACCTGCAAACAAGTTGTTTGGGAATGTAATAATACTTTTGTTGAAATTATTGACGGCACTGTTGAAGCGATTTCGAGACGTACGCACCGAGTTTTCCGTACTTGCCAATTCGTCTTGTAACTTTAAGAAATTTTCATTGGCTTTTAAGTCAGGATAGCGTTCTACGGTGACTAATAATCGTGACAATGCGCCAGAAAGCCCCGATTGAGCTTCTTGAAACTTTGCCATATTTTCAGGCGTTAAATCGTCTACATTAATTTGTGTTTGTGTAGCTTTTGCTCGTGCATTGATCACAGCTTCTAATGTGGTGCGTTCAAAATCGGCGGCACCTTTTACGGTTTTCACCAAATTACCTATCAAGTCATTTCGACGTTGATATTCACTCTCTACATTAGACCAAGCAGTTTTAGCATCTTCTCTAAGTAACACCATTCCGTTATACTTGGTATACGCAAAGATTGCTAGAATAGCCAAGACGACTAATCCGATCACCCATTTTTTATTCATAATTATTCAGATTTATTGTTAGTATTGTATTTGGTTCAAAGGTTACAAGTTGTCCTTGATTTTTACAAGTTCAGCTCGAATCTGTTGTAATTTACGAATAATCTCAAAATTGGAAAGTGTTTTTTTCTTTTCTTCCTTTAAATGAACTTTTGCACCGTCAAGTGTAAAGCCGCGTTCTTTTACCAAATGGTAGATAAGTTCTATATATTTAATATCCTCAGGCGTAAATTTTCGATTTCCTTTTGCGTTTTTCTTCGGTTGAATTTCATCAAATTCCTTCTCCCAAAAACGAATCAAAGAAGCATTTACGTTAAAAGCCTTGGCAACTTCGCCGATGCTGTAGTATAATTTATCTGGTAAATTAATGTGCATTAGTCGAGCGATTGATTTTGTTTGGCAGCATTCAATAACAATTGTTCAAATTCTTTAGGAGATAAATTTCCATAATAGAAGTTGATAGGATTTATTTTTTCACCATTCTTGTGAATTTCATAGTGCAAATGTGGCGCTTGTGATCGCCCTGTACTTCCTACAAAACCAATTAAATCACCACGTTTTACTTTTTTACCTGTACGAACATTATACTTGCTCAAATGTGCGTATAATGAAACATATCCATATCCGTGATCAATACGAATGTGTTTTCCAAAACCAGCGGCAGTATTGTCTGCGCGAGTTACTTTTCCATCACCACTAGCATATACAGGTGTTCCTTTGGGTGCTGTAAAATCCATTCCCCAGTGCATTTTGCGCGATTTGTTAAATGGATCGTTTCGCATTCCGTAACCAGAAGCCATGCGGGTTAAATTTTCATTAGTTACAGGCTGAATTGCAGGAATAGAGGCTAAAAATTCTTCCTTATCTTCTGCTAACTTTGCAATTTCATCCAATGATTTTGACTGTACAACCAATCGTTTTTGTAACTCTTCCAATCGTTTTGTAGTAGAAATAATCAAATCGGCATTTTCATAATTGTACATTTCTTCGTACCTATTTACACCACCAAAACCGGCTTTTCGCTGTTCTTCAGGAATAGGGTTGGCTTCAAAATACAACCGATAAATAGTATTGTCTCTTTCTTCGACGTTTTCTAAGACTGTTTGTGCTTGTGTAATTTTTTTATTCAGTAAATCATAGCGAAACTTCATATTCGCCAATTCACGCTTCATGATCTTTTCATTTGGCGTTTCGAGTGACGTATAAAAGAATATAGCAACCAGTAAAATCGAGCATAAAATAACCGAAGTGATGTATAAAAATAGATACCCAATTTTGCGTCCACGCTTGCTTTCAATCTTTCGATATGACAATGTTTCTGAATCGTAATAATATTTTACCTTACTCATTCCTTAAAATATTCTATTTTTGCACAGATTCTCACTAAAATAGTTGAGAGAGAAACTTGTGATACAAACAAATATAGGTATTGTTTTACAGTTTTCAGAAAATTTAAAGTAGGTTAAGATAAATTTAAGAATCGTCGAGAATTATCTTACCAATACAATTAAACTAGTTAATACATGAAACGAGCATGTTAAAAAT
>CAYGPQ010000022.1:28724-49693 GCA_964351775.1 uncultured Kordia sp.
AATATAAATGAACACATGAAATCTCAGGATATAAGAGCTACGTTTTTAGAATTTTTTAAGTCTAAAACACATCAAATTGTGCCTTCTGCGCCAATGGTTATGAAAAATGATCCAACATTGATGTTTATCAACTCTGGAATGGCACCATTTAAAGAATATTTCTTAGGGAATGGAATGCCAAAAAGTAATCGGATTGCCGATACACAAAAATGTTTACGTGTGAGTGGAAAACATAACGACTTGGAAGAAGTTGGCTATGACACCTATCATCACACCATGTTTGAAATGCTTGGAAACTGGAGTTTTGGCGATTATTTTAAAAAAGAAGCCATTACATGGGCATGGGAATTATTGACCGAAGTGTACGGAGTCGATAAAAGCATTTTATACGTTACGGTTTTTGAAGGAAGTGATGAAGATGGTTTGCAACTCGATAAAGAAGCATACAATTTATGGAAAGAAATTATTCCAGAAGATCGCATCTTGATGGGTAATAAAAAAGACAACTTCTGGGAAATGGGAAGTCAAGGACCTTGCGGACCTTGTTCTGAAATTCATGTAGACATTCGTTCCGACGAAGAAAAAGCAAAAACGCCCGGTGCTAAGTTGGTCAATATGGATCATCCACATGTGGTGGAAATCTGGAATTTGGTGTTTATGCAATACAACCGAAAAGCAGATGGAAGTTTAGAGAAATTGCCTGCAAATCACGTAGATACAGGTATGGGGTTTGAACGTTTGTGCATGGTATTACAAGATGTAAAATCAAACTATGATACGGACGTTTTTACACCAATTATCAGAGAAATTGAAGCGATTACCAATACTGAATACGGAAAAGATGACAAAGTAGATATTGCTATTCGTGTCATTGCAGATCACGTGCGCGCGGTTTCTTTTTCTATTGCTGACGGACAATTGCCAAGCAACAATGCAGCCGGATATGTAATTCGTAGAATTTTACGTAGAGCGATTCGGTATGGTTTTACATTTTTAAACAAAAAAGAACCGTTCATTTATCGTTTGGTGGACGTATTAGATAAAAAAATGGGCATTGCTTTTCCAGAAATGAAAGAGCAAAAGCAACTCATTCAAAATGTAATTAAAGAAGAAGAAAATTCATTCTTACGCACCTTAGATCAAGGATTGGTGTTATTGGATAGAGTCATAAAAAATGTAGATGGAAAAGTTATTTCAGGTAAAAAAGTATTCGAACTAAAAGATACGTACGGTTTTCCAGAAGATTTAACAGAGTTGATTTTGCGTGAACGCGATTTATCATACAATAAAGAAGAATTTAAAAAAGCACTCAAAAAACAGCAAGAAGATGGGCGAGAAGCAACCGCAATTCAAGCAGATGATTGGGTGATTGTTTTAGAAGATGAAGAGGAAGAATTTGTCGGATATGATACGTTGGAAGTTAATGTGAAATTAACGCGCTACCGTAAAATTGAAACCAAAAAAGAAGGTGTTCAATATCAATTAGTATTCAATTTAACACCATTTTATCCAGAAGGCGGTGGACAAGTGGGTGACAAAGGCTATTTGCAAACGCAAGATGGCGATGTCGTGTATATAATTGACACTAAAAAAGAAAACAACCTCATCATTCACATCTCTAAAACGCTGCCAAAAGATATACATGCGATGTTTAAAGCGGTTGTAGATAAAAAACAACGGCAACGTACAGCGGCGAATCATACCGCAACACACTTATTACATCAAGCATTGCGGGAAATTTTAGGAACGCATGTAGAGCAAAAAGGTTCGGCGGTGCATTCCAAATACTTACGTTTCGACTTTTCGCATTTTTCGAAACTAACCGTGGAAGAATTACGTGACGTGGAAGATTTTGTAAATGCTAGAATAGAAGGAAAGCTTCCGCTAGAAGAAAAACGAAACAGACCCGTAGCTGATGCAATGGCAGATGGAGCAATGGCGCTATTTGGTGAAAAATATGGCGATACTGTTCGTTCCATTCGTTTTGGAAAATCCATTGAATTATGTGGAGGAACACATGTGCAAAACACAGGTGATATTTGGCATTTTAAAATAAAATCGGAAGGCGCAGTTGCCGCAGGAATTCGAAGAATAGAAGCGATCACATCTGATGCAACAAAAGAATTTTACGCTACAAATAACAGAGCATATTACGAAATAAAAGATGTGTTGAACAATCCGAAAGATGCAGTCAAAGCTGTTTCAGATTTGAAAGACGAAAACGCGCAGTTACGGAAGCAAATTGAAAACTTGTTGAAGGATAAAGCAAAAAATCTAAAAGGAGATCTCAAAGGGCAATTGCAAGAAGTGAATGGCGTTCACTTTTTGGCAACTAAAATAGATTTAGATCAAAACGGAATAAAAAACTTAGCGTTTGAACTTGGAGGCGAACTAAATAACTTATTTTTATTTTTTGCTACCGCCAATGAAGACAAAGTAATGTTAACGTGCTATATTTCCAAAGAATTAGTCGCAGAGCGCGGCTATGACGCAGGAAAAGTAGTGAGAGAATTAGGAAAACTAATTCATGGCGGCGGCGGCGGACAAGCATTTTTTGCAACTGCAGGAGGGAAAAACCCTGGTGGAATTCCAAAAGCGCTTGAACGTGTCATAGAATATGTAAAATAAACTTAGTAGTAATATTCATAAAAACAAACAGATGAAAAAAGTATATATAATAGTATTCGCATTGCTATTTGCAGTGCCAGCTTTAGCACAAGAAAAAGCGTCAAAAGACGCTTCAGATGAAGATGTATATGTTTGGTGTGTAATGCCAAATAAAAAAGGGCAATGGTTGCGTTTAACACCACCTCAACCTGCAGAAGTTGCAGATTTTCAAGATAAGCTAGTATATCTTCAAATATTAAATCCGAATGATATTACTGAAAGAGGAAAATTAGATAGAGCTACCAGTGATGCTATTTTGAAAATGGAGCGTTACAAAGGAGTAACGTATGATAGCAAAGAGTTGGTAGGATTTACCCAAGGAATGAAAAATCGTTTGTTAATTCTATATCACACTGCTAAAAGAGCTGCGGAATTAAAAGAAAAGCAATAATATTTTATGCGATTGCAAACCAACATTCCGTTCGTAAAAGAAACGTATCACCCAATAACATACGACTCAAAAGTATGCTTATTGGGTTCTTGTTTTTCGGAACATATTGGTGGAAAATTGACATATTATAAATTCAATACGTTTCAGAATCCGTTGGGAATTTTATTTCATCCAAAAGCGATTGAAAATTTAATTCTGAGAGCTATCAATCAAGATGAATTTACAGAGAAAGATATTTTCTTTTTAAACGAACGTTGGCATTGTTTTGAAGCACATTCTGAATTAAGTCATACAGATGCAAGTGTATTGTTATCGAATTTAAATTTGGCAATACAACAAACCCACGCTATACTGCTTGAAGCTTCTCATATTATCATCACTTATGGAACTGCTTGGACGTATCGACATATTGAAACTGATACCACCGTTGCCAATTGTCATAAAGTGCAGCAAAAAAAGTTTTTAAAAGAATTGCTTTCCGTTGATGAAGTAACCGCCAGTGTTGAAAATAGTGTTGCATTACTTAAAAGTATCAATCCGAAAATTACGGCGCTTTTTACCGTTTCGCCGGTGCGACATTTAAAAGATGGTTTTGTGGAAAATCAGCAAAGCAAAGCACATTTATTAGCGGGGATTCATCAAGTGATAGAAGTGCGAAACCAAATTCATTACTTTCCTTCGTATGAATTGATGATGGACGAATTGCGCGATTATCGTTTTTATGCCGAAGACATGATTCATCCCAATACAACGGCAATTAAGTACATTTGGGAAAAGTTTCAATACGCGTGGATTTCTCACGAAAGTGAACAAATTTTAGAAGAAGTAGCAACTATTCAAAAAGGATTGGCACACAAACCATTCCATCCAAATTCGGAAGCACATCAAGCATTTTTAGTAAATCTTCAAGCTAAAATTGCGCAACTTCAAGCGCAATTTCCTTTCATAAAATTTTAATGTATAACTTCTTAATTTATTGTTAAGTAGGGTGTTACCGTATAACGTTGTTGTTTTGTTTTTTTAGTTTTAAGTAATGTATAATTAAAATCTTACAATCATGAAAAAAAACATTCTTAATCTCGAAGGAGTTCAACATTTAAGCAAAGCAAAGCAAAAATCTATTAGTGGTGGACTTCAATTAATAAAAACCATATTAGTATGTACAGAAAATACAATGGGACAGCCTTGTGGACCTCCTCATTGTCCAGGAGAATGTGGGCGATTTAATGGAGAACCATATTGTTGGTCTTATTAATCATGAACTTAAAGCGACTTCGGTTCGCTTTTTTTATGATTTCTATTTTTGTTGGGTAATGAATTATAGAATTTAACCCTAGTATATATAATCTTAAAAAATATATATCATGAAAACCAAAAATTTAAAAAATTTGAAGCTTAACAAGAAATCAATTTCTAATTTTAAAGTTAAAGGCGGTTTACCTCCTACTTCTTATAATTGTATTCCTATTGATGCAGAAACTAATGATTGTGGACCTGTAGGATGGTTAACAGAAGATGGTAGACATATTTGTAGGAGATGGTAGTTTTTAATAAAAAAAGTGAGCTTCGGTTCACTTTTTTTATGATTTCTATTTTTATTGGGTAATGAATTTTAGAATTTCACCCTAGTATATGTAATCTTAAAAATATATATCATGAAAACTAAAAATTTAAAAAATTTAGCGCTCAACAAAAAGTCAATTTCAAATTTAGTAGGTGGATTAAGTTCTAGTCCTGCAAATTCAGCAGGTGTTCCTTGGGATCCACAAACTAGGATTGCAGTATGTCCTACAGATACATTAAACCACACAGAATGTTGGTGTAATATTAATAGACGTTAATAATTATGTAATAGTGAATTAAGCGAACTTCGGTTCGCTTTTTTTTTGTAACCTTTACGTAGAAAAGTATACTCATGACTCATACGTACTAGTAAAATGATAAAAAACTTCTTTATACGATTGATCGCATATCCATTTTGTATATTTCTGATACATTTGGGAATTGAGATGATACAAAATTATCAGATTTTCAACGATTCAATTCATGGTGGAAAACAATTACCTAGTGGAATAGCAGTAGTTTTAATCGCGAGTACATATTTGATTGTAGATATTTTAATCATTATAAAAGAATTTATAGACTATATAAAAGATCGAACTAAAAATCAACAACTATGAAAGTAAAACACATTCTCGCATTATATCTTTTAGGCGTTTTTATAATTATTTTTGGTGCATTATTCAAAATACAACATTGGCCTTATGGAGCAGAAATCTTATCGGCTGGTTCGTTTACAGAAGGTTTGGCGGTTTTACTAGGAATATGGAAATTATTGACAACTCAGAAATTCAAAGACTTTCTAAATAGTTAAGTCGTAACCAACTCAATTCCATCACTAATCAATTCGGCAACTTCAGGTCGTTCAGCTTTAATTTTCTCTAAACGATCTAAAATTTTTGCTTGTAGAGAATTATCTTCACGAGTCAACTCATACAATTCAACCAACAATAACCAATCTTTCGGATGTTCGTTGGAAAGTGTTTCAAAAATAGTTTTAAGTGAGATCGATCTGTCTTTTTCAGTTCTATAATCACGAGCCAGTGCATACAACCGTTCTAAGTTTTTATCTTGTTCAGAAGTTTTAAACTGTACGGTGTGTGTTTCCGATTTAAAATGTGTGGCAGGAAACGATCGATAATCTGCTGCGCCAGCATACGCCGACACAATTTCTTTTCCTAAGGCTAAATCAAACGTACCATATTCAGGTTTAAATAATATTTTGTCTTTGTATGTAACCGTACAATCTGTAAACTGAATCAAAATTAATTTCCCGTAGATATTTCGAATACCAGTAACGTTCATGCCTTCTACTTTGATACCACTTTCGTATTCAAATGCAATGCGCTCGCCATCATAAAAATGATAGGCTTTCAAATCGCGCGGACTCATATCTTCAATCGCTAAATTGATTCCTTTTAACTTTCCTAAAGGGGAACTAAATCCATGCGGATGTGTCAATACACCATGACCAATTAATTCTTTCTCCCGATTCGATAATGCCGTTGGTCCTTCCGTTTTAAAAAAGACCACTTCATTATCTTCATTCGTAATCATTTCAGTAAAAATTCCCGAAACTTGTAAGCCTGTGCTCAGTTCAATAGTTCCAATCTTCTTAGATTCAATGAGTTTTTTTAAACCTCTAAAACCGCCTTTTCGCAATGCCATGGTATTGGTAAACTCTTCTAAAACTTGCATCAAATAGGAAAAATCAGGCGTTACATACAATTGTGGTTGTGGTTTGGTAATATCAAATTCTTGGTAAGCGGCATCCACCGAATACGGAATCTTTTTCACTACATCGGTCATGCACCATTTGCTTTCGCCAATAGAAGAAAGTAAGCCAGCACCATAAATTTTTGGATCATCTACATCACCAATCAATCCATATTCTACTGTCCACCAATGTAAATTTCGAATCATTGCCATTTCGGACAATGCTACTTTTTTTGCTTGCAATTCGTTGACACGATTTTCGGCAGCTTCAATTTCAATTTCTGTACTTCTGGGCGCTTCTTTTACAATCGAAAGTTTCCGAACCGCTTCGTACATATCATTGTCATGAGAAGATAAAATAGCTTTCGCACCAATTTCTCCAAAACGTCTTAAATACTCCGCATAATCAGGATTGGCAATAATGGGCGCATGTCCTGCCGCTTCATGAATAATATCTGGTGCTGGCGTATAGGTAATATGCTCTAGCTGTCTGATGTCACTCGCAATCACCAACACTTTATACGCTTGAAACTCCATAAACGCATTTGGTGGAATAAATCCGTCCACGGCAACCGCTGCCCAACCAATTTCTTTCAAAATCCGATTCATACCATACATACTTGGAATTTCATCAATAGAAATCCCCGTTTTTTGCAAACCATCCAAATACGAATCATGCGCAACGGTGCTCAAATAAGAAACACTTTTTCGCATCACATACCGCCAAACAGCTTGATTAATGGCGGAATAATCGTCATAATTTTGCGGTTTAATATACTGTTGCAAATGCGGAGGAAGTCTATCCAACAATGGATTCGTTTCAATATTTTGGTTCATGCGGCAAATTTTTACAAAGCTATCAAAACCTAAAATATTCAAGCAATAAAATATAGAAATTCAACGTATTTCATAAAATATGTATATTCACAAACTGATAAGGGCAACATCATGATACAAAAAAACGAAACTCGAAAAGAAGAAATTGTACGTACTGCCGAAATGCTTTTCAAGCAAAAAGGCTACAGTGCCGTGACCATGCGTGATATTGCGCAAGCTATGGGAATCAAAGCAGCGAGTTTATACAACCACATTCAATCCAAACAAGAAATTCTTTCTGATATCATTATTACGATTGGCGAACAATTTACGCAAGGAATGTCTCAAATAGTTTCCGCTGAGGTCTCAAGTATTGAAAAATTGGAACGTATCATTGCGCTTCATGTACAAATTACCATAGAAAATCCTTCCAAAATGGCAACGATGAATAACGATTGGATGCACTTGGAAGAACAAATAGAATATTATTTATCATTGCGAAGAAACTACGAAGAAAGTTTTCGACAAATTCTAAAACAAGGTGTTGAAAGCGGAGAACTCAAAAATGTAAATTCCGAAATCATTCTCTTCTCCATCTTATCCACCTTACGTTCATTATACCTCTGGATTCCCAAAAAAGAAGACATTATAAAAGACGATTTATTAGGAACATTAAGCAAAGTGCTGCTTACGGGTGTAGCTTTATAGTTTGCAGAAATTACTTACAAAGTGTTTTTTAAAAGTAAAAACTGTATTGGTAAACCGTATTTTAATATGATTAATCTTATGTACATTCACGGTCTTAATTTCTAAACCCTACCATAATGAAAACAAAACCTACAAATGATTTGAGATTGAAGAAAAAAACAATCTCAAACCTGAATGCTATTGTCGCAGGCGGACCGCCAGTGCCACCAGGAAGTAACTCTTGTGTGCAAGAACAAACATGTTTTACCTGTTACGGACATACTTGTGATGGTCAAAGCTGTGATCGTACTTAACCTATCAATGAACTTTTTAATGCAAAAGAGCGCTTTCAAAGTGCTCTTTTTCTTTGGTAAATAATTGAACCATAATATTTAACAAAACTTTAGTTGCAAGTCAAACTAACAATTGTTAGTTTTGTGGAAAGAACAAAAAAAAGGGCATGGCAAAGTTTCATGAAATCGAAGTAACTGAAGTATACAAAGAGACTTCAGATTGTACGGTAATCACATTCAATATTCCTGAAAATCTTCAGGAAGAATTCAGCTATAAACAAGGGCAACACTTAACCTTACGAAAAATTATCAATGGCGAAGATGTTCGCCGATCGTATTCGTTATGCTCAAGTCCTATCGAAAACCAATGGAAAGTTGCGGTAAAGCAAGTTCTAGGAGGCGTATTTTCAACCTATGCAAATACAGAATTAAAAGCTGGGGACACACTAGAATTAATGGCGCCTGCTGGTAATTTCTATGTGAAAGTGGATCCAAACGCACACAAAAATTACCTTGCGTTTGCCGCTGGAAGTGGAATTACACCTATGTTATCCATCATCAAAACGCACTTGGCGTTAGAGCCAAATAGCACTTTTAAGTTATTCTATTTGAATCGCACGGTAAAATCTATTATCTTTAAAGAAGAGATAGAACAACTGAAAAACAAATACTTACAGCGTTTCAATGTCTTCTATTTCTTAACCAAAGAACAACGAGATATTGAATTTTTAAATGGCCGATTTACCGCAGAAAAAATTCAAATCCTCACAAAAACGTTCATTGATATCAATGATACAGCCGATTGTTTTATCTGTGGTCCCGAAGAAATGATCTTTCTCATCAGAGATGAATTGGAAGCTGCTGGTTTGCCAAAAGAAAACATTCATTACGAACTCTTCTTCTCAGGTGATAAAACAGCATCCGACGCACACATCGCAGAAGTATTAGAAAAGAAAGTAGAAGGAACCGATGTAACGATCATGGATGGTGGAAAAGAATTCCATTTCATCATGGAAGACGAATATGATAACATCCTTGATGGCGCATTAGCCGCAGGAGCCGATTTGCCATTTGCCTGCAAAGGTGGTGTTTGTAGCACGTGCAAATGTAGAGTTGTAGAAGGTGCTGTAGAAATGAAAATCAACTATGCATTATCAGATCACGAAGTCGCAAGCGGATTAGTATTATCATGTCAATCCGTTCCAACCACAGAAAAAGTCGTCGTAGACTTTGATGTGTAAAAAAAATAATTTGGGCGTTCCCACAAATTTTCATTTCGAGAAAATCTCCATGAAAATTTGCGGTCGGGTTTTCGGTAGTCGCTCTCTGCGAGGAGCTTCAACAAAACCTCAATCCCTAACGCGGAACTTCCCACGAAAGTCGGAAAACTAAAATTGAAAATAAAAGTGTCACATCGAGCGCAGTCGAGATGCTTAACAAAAAACTAAGCTCACTGAGGCACTCGAAGTGAGCATTAACAACAAAGTCTAAATGAAAACATTCAAAATTTACATTTAGCATTTTTAATTTAAAATTCATAATCATGAGTGAAGCACAATTAAAAAACTTGGAAGAAATCTTTGAACAACGAATTGCCAACGACGAAAAAATTGAACCAAAAGATTGGATGCCCGAAAAATACAGAAAAACTCACATTAGGCAAATATCGCAACACGCGCATTCTGAAATCGTAGGAATGCTACCCGAAGGAAACTGGATTACCAGAGCGCCTTCACTTCGAAGAAAAGTTGCCTTGCTAGCCAAAGTTCAAGACGAAGCAGGACACGGTTTATACCTATACAGTGCTTGCGAAACTCTTGGAATCTCTCGCGACGAATTATACGAACAACTACACTCTGGAAAAGCAAAATATTCAAGTATCTTTAACTATCCAACAGTCACTTGGGCAGACATGGGAGCCATTGGTTGGTTAGTTGATGGCGCAGCAATCATCAATCAAGTACCATTATGTAACACTTCGTACGGACCGTATGCACGCGCGATGATTCGTGTGTGTAAAGAAGAAAGTTTTCACCAACGTCAAGGATTTGAAATTATGATGACCTTATGCAACGGCACGCCTGAGCAAAAAGAAATGGCACAAGATGCACTCAATCGCTGGTGGTGGCCATCCTTAATGATGTTAGGGCCAACAGATGCAGAATCGGTCCATACAGAACAATCCATGAAGTGGAAACTAAAACGTAAAACGAATGATGAATTACGTCAGCAATTCATTGATCAAACCGTTCCACAAGCAGATATCTTAGGCTTAACCATTCCAGATCCAGACTTAAAATGGAATGAAGTAAAAGGGAGTTACGACTTTGGAGACATCGATTGGGACGAATTTTGGCAAGTTGTCAAAGGACACGGACCTTGTAATAAAGAACGCATGAGCGCACGTGTTGGCGCATGGGAAGAAGGAACTTGGGTTCGTGATGCAGCCATGAGTTACGCAGAAAAACAAAAAACTAAAAAAATAAGTAAAGCAGTATAAAATATAATGAGCATTAGCGAATGAGGTTCATCAAAAACGATCTCACTACTAAATACTCAACACTCAATACTATTAATGTTATGGAAAAAAATTGGCCACTTTGGGAAATATTCGTCAGAAGTAAAAACGGATTAGAACACAGACACTTTGGAAGTTTGCATGCTGCTGATGCAGAAATGGCACTAGAAAATGCAAGAGATGTATACACACGCCGTAGCGAAGGTGTAAGTATTTGGGTGGTAGAATCGAAAGATATCACAGCTTCAAATCCGGAAAACAACGGAGAATTATTTGAACCAGCACACGATAAAGTATATCGTCATCCAACGTTTTATACCTTGCCTGATGAAATAAAGCATATGTAATTGAAATTGAAATCGAATATGAAGTTCAAGTTGAAAAAAACTGTGTGAATGAGCAACGAAAAATTTGATTTAACAGGACGATTAGAAAATTTTGCAGCTACTATTATTTTGTTGTACGATAAAAAGCCAATGTCTTATGCAGGTGATTATTTAGCGAAACAATTGATTCGATCCTCTTGTGCTTAAGCATTAAATTATGGAGAAGCTTTAGGAGCAGGAACAAACAAGGATAAAATTAATAAACTAAGAATCTGTCTCAAAGAACTAAGAGAAAGTTTGAGAAACTTAAATATTCAGGAAAAGGCAAAATTAAAATCTAAAGACGAACTTTCTTCTCTAATTGATGAAAACGATCAATTAATTAGAATCATCGTTACAAGAATAAAAAATATTAATTGAAAGAATCAATTTCAAACTCGACTTCAAATTCAATTTTATGAATCAGAAAACAAACCTATACAACTACATACTCGAATTGGCTGACAATTGCTTAATAGCAGGTCAGCGATTGGGAGAATTGTGCGGTCATGGACCAAACTTGGAAACTGACATTGCGTGTACAAACATTTCGTTAGACTTATTTGGGCAAACGCGGAGTTACTTTCAATATGCAGCAGACATCAAAGGCGATGATGCAACGGAAGATAGTATTGCTTTCTTACGTATCGAACGTGAATACAAAAATGTACTCTTGGTAGAACAACCAAATCGTGACTTTGCGTACACCATTGCAAGACAATATTTATTTGACGTATATCACTTATTACTACTAGAAAAATTACAATACAGTCAAGATCTGACACTAAGCGCAATTGCAAAAAAATCAATCAAGGAAGTTTTGTATCATGTGCGTTTCACGGGCGATTGGATCAAGCGTTTAGGAGACGGAACAGAAGAAAGTCATCAAAAAATGCAAAACGCTATTGATGGATTGTGGACGTATACCAACGAACTATTTGAAGTGACAAAAGCTACCAAAATGATGGTAGAAGAAGGAATCGGTGTGGATGTTTCATTACTAAAAGATGTCTATTACGAAAAAGTAACGGCATTATTAGAAGAAGCAACGCTTACGGCTCCAGAATCAAAATACTTCCAAAAAGGAGGAAAATCAGGAATTCACACAGAACACATGGGCTATTTATTAGCTGACATGCAATACATGCAAAGAACGTATCCAAATATGAAATGGTAACATTTTAGAGCGTTCACTAGGGAAACTCAAAGTGAACTTTATTCAAGATTCCATCAATATTAATTATGATCACAACCAATCAACACATAGACGAAGTACTCATTCCAATACTGGAAAAAGTATCTGATCCTGAAATTCCGGTACTTTCCATCATGGACATGGGCGTTGTGCGGACGGCAACATTGATCAATGGAATTGTAGAAGTCAAAATCACGCCGACCTATTCAGGTTGTCCTGCGATGGACGTAATTGGCGACGATATTGCAAAAGCACTCAAAGAAAACGGATACGAATCTAACGTAAAATTAGTTTTAGTGCCAGCTTGGACAACGGATTGGATTACGGAAAGAGGACGAAATGCACTCCGCGAATACGGAATTGCGCCGCCGCTGGAAGCGGATGCTGACAAAGAAGCATTATTAGGCGATAAACGAATTGTAAAATGTACCAATTGTGGTTCATCCAATACAAAATTAGTAAGTCAATTTGGTTCCACAGCATGCAAAGCATTATTCAAATGTGAAGATTGTTTAGAACCTTTTGATTACTTTAAATGCCTTAAGTAAATTATAAACCGCAAAATGTAAAATTCTAAATGTAAAAGTTCAACCAATATCGAATACCATCTTTACATTTAAAATTTAAAATTTTGCATTTTTTATTATATATGAGTAACGAATCAATACAACTAACCATCCAAAACAATGTAGCGCACATAACGCTCAATCGACCAGAAGTATTCAACAGCTTCAATCGTGAAATGGCATTGCGTTTACAAGACACTTTAGATCAATGTGAACAAAATGACGAAGTTCGTGCCATCGTACTCACAGGCGAAGGAAAAGCATTTTGTGCTGGTCAAGATTTAAAAGAAGTCACGCAGCCAGAACTCAATCCCGGATTCAAAAAAATACTTGAAGAACATTACAACCCGATCATCAAGCGAATTCGAAACATTGAAAAGCCAATTGTTGCCGCTGTAAATGGAGTTGCAGCTGGCGCAGGCGCTAATATTGCATTAGCATGTGATATTGTAGTCGCACATGAAAAAGTAAGTTTTATTCAAGCATTCAGCAAAATCGGGCTCATTCCAGATAGTGCAGGAACATTTTTCTTGCCACGACTCATCGGATTTCAAAAAGCATCTGCATTAATGCTATTAGGAGATAAAGTAGGAGCGGTAGAAGCAGAACGTTTAGGAATGTTATACAAAGTTTTACCACTAGAAACATTCAAAGATGAGGTAACGGCATTGGCTGAAAAACTAGCAAAAATGCCAACAAAAGCATTAGGTCTCACAAAAAAAGTGTTGAATCAATCACTTTCAAATGATCTTGATGCGCAACTTGCGTTAGAATCGAAACATCAAATAGAAGCAAGTGAATCGGAAGATTACCGTGAAGGCGTTGCTTCTTTTGTGGAAAAACGAATGCCGAATTTTAAAGGCAGATAAATATCAAACTGCAAAATGTAAAAGTCTAAATGTAAAAGGGTCTAATATCCTGAATTTAACTTTTTCGGTTTTGCATTTTACATTTTACATTTATGATTAGAAAAATAGGAATTATAGGTTCAGGAACTATGGGAAGCGGTATTGCACAAGTGGCAGCAACAGCTGGATGTATCGTCAAACTATACGATACCAACCAAGCTGCTTTAGACAAAAGTAAAGCCGCATTAGAAAAAATATTACATCGATTGGTCGAAAAAGGCAGAATCGATTCACCCGAAAAAGAACGCATTCAAGGAAACATTTCCTATGTAGATTCACTCAAATCATTAGGCGATTCTAACCTAACAATCGAAGCAATCATAGAAAATTTAGACATTAAGCAAAAAGTATTTGTAGAGTTAGAAACGTATCTTTCTGAAGACGCAATTATTGCTTCAAATACATCTTCGTTATCAATAGCTTCTATTGCTTCAGCATTGCAAAACCCAGCACGTTGTATTGGAATTCATTTCTTCAATCCAGCACCATTAATGAAATTGGTTGAGGTAATTCCTGCCATTCAAACGTCACAAGAAGTCTTAGACAAAACAATCAAAACCATTGCCGATTGGAAAAAAGTGGTCGCTGTAGCGAAAGATACTCCAGGATTCATCGTAAACAGAGTGGCGCGACCTTTCTACGGAGAATCATTACGAATCTATGAAGAAGGATTAGCTGATTTTGCTACGATAGACAAAGCATTAAAAACACTTGGCGGATTCCGTATGGGACCTTTTGAATTGATGGATTTCATTGGAAATGATGTAAACTATACCGTAACAGAAACGGTTTTTACAGCATTCTATTTCGATTCAAGATACAAACCTTCATTTACGCAAAAACGTTTATCAGAAGCTGGATACTTAGGAAGGAAAACAGGAAAAGGATATTATGACTATGATGAAAACGGACGTGTCACTTCAAGCGTTGACATTGAGCGAACTCGAAATGCAGAGCTAGAACAACAAATATTCGATCGTGTATTAGTCATGTTAATCAATGAAGCTGCAGACGCTTTATTCTTAAACATTGCTTCCGCAGAAGATATTGACAATGCCATGACGAAAGGAGTAAACTATCCAAAAGGATTACTCGCTTGGGCTGATGAAAAAGGAATTGCTTGGTGTGTGGAAACTTTAGACAAATTGTACGACGAATACCATGAAGACAGATATCGTTGTTCGCCGTTACTTAGAAAATTGAATAGAGAAGGAAAAACGTTTTTCTAGTGGAAAAGTTCATAGACATTAGAGTCGAAGATAAATTCAAGATTGGGGATGAAATTAAAGAAAAGTATAAAAGTGAATTTCCACTTGTCATAATGGGAGCTATAAATGCTCAATATTATGGAAAATTGGAAGTTGGAAACTATATAGAATTCAAAATTGAAGAACAAACCTTACTCAGAAAAATTATTGGAATAGAATACCTTCGACCTTCACATTATTTAGATTATCATGAAATAAAAACTAGAGGCACAGGTTTATTAATCGAATGTGAAAGTGAAGAAGAATTAAATAAAATTTTAAAAGTTGAATCAATATACCAAACAGGAACAATTTATAAAAGCACAAAATGAAATGTGAAGATTAATAATTTATAATCTAACATTTAAAATAAAAACATGCAAGGAAACAAAATACCACATAAAATGCTCAGTCTCGATCCGTTCAGTACGTGGTTGGGAATTGAAATTTTAGAATGCGAAATTGGAAGATGTAAAGTCGGATTAACCATTCGCAAAGACATGCTCAACAGTATGGCAAAAGCGCATGGTGGCATCAGTTACTCGCTAGCAGATACAGCTTTTGGATTCGCGGCAAACACACATGGTAAATATGCGGTTTCCATTGAAACGTCCATCAATCATATAGAAGCATTAGAAGAAGGTGATTTCATCGTTGCCGAATCGGTCATAGAAAAAGTAAAAAACAAACTCGGTTTCAATATCATTGAAGTCAAACGCGGTGACGAACTCATTGCATTGTTCAAAGGTGTTGTTTATAGAACTCAAAAAGATTGGGAAGAATAAACTCTAAATGTAAAATTTCAAATTAAAAATGTAAAAGTGGAGACGCGGAAACAATACAATTTACAGGAACGATTAGTAAAATTCTCTGCAAGCATAATTATAAACGCTTCGACACTAAAAAAAGAATTTGCATCTGAACATTTATTAAAACAGCTCATTCGTTCAGCAACATCGTCAGCATTAAATTATGGAGAAGCGCAAGCAGCTGAATCAAAAAGAGATTTTATTCATAAAATGAAAATATGTCTTAAAGAGTTGAGAGAATCACAAGTAAACATGCAAATTATGAAAGAAGCAAATTTGGTTAAAGACATGAGTGAGTTTACGAAAATACAAAAAGAAGGTAGTGAGTTAGTAGCTATCTTTACAACAAGCATAAAAACGTCAAACAAATAACAACACGTCAATGAGAAGTTCTAAATGTAATTTGAATACATAACAAAAACTTTTACATTTTACATTTAGAGTTTTTCAGTTTTACATTTAAAAAATAAAAACATCAAACAAATAACAACATATCAATGAGAAATTCTAAATGTAATTTGAATACAAAACAAACACTTTTACATTTAAAATTTATCATTTAAAATTTTACATTTAATACATGGAAGCATACATCATAGACGGAGTTCGAACTCCAATAGGACAATTCAAAGGAACACTCGCTACACAACGTGTGGACGATTTAGGCGCTTTGGTGATCAAAGAAGTAACAGATCGCAATCCAAACATTCCAAAAGATGCGTATGACGATGTAATTATCGGTTGCGCCAATCAAGCAGGAGAAGACAATCGGAATGTAGCGCGGATGTCATTACTACTAGCCGGATTGCCATTCACGGTTCCGGGGGAAACGGTTAACAGACTATGTAGCTCTGGGTTATCAGCAATCATTCACGCCAATCGTGCGATCAAAGCAGGCGATGGCGATCTATTCATTGCTGGAGGAACGGAAAACATGACGCGCGGTCCGTATGCAATTGCAAAACCTACAAGTGCTTTTGGTTCAGATGCTAAAATGTATGATACCAGTTTCGGTTGGCGATTCGTCAACTCAAAAATGCACGATGCGTATGGAACTGACGGAATGGGAATGACGGCAGAAAACCTAGTCGAAAAATACAATATCTCGCGCGAAGATCAAGATGCATTTGCGTACAGAAGTCAAATGAAAGCGACAGCAGCACAAAAATCGGGGCGATTAGCCAAAGAAATCGTCGCTGTCGAAATTCCGCAACGTAAAAAAGATCCGATCATTTTCAAAAATGACGAATTCATCAAACCAACCACAACGCTTGAAATCTTAGGAAAACTAAGAGCAGCATTCAAAGGCGACGGAAGTGTTACAGCAGGAAATGCTTCGGGTCTAAATGACGGCGCAGCAGCAACAATCATCGCTTCGGAAGCGGCTGTCAAAAAATACAATCTAAAACCAATGGCACGAATCGTAAGTTCGGCCGTTGTGGGTGTAGAACCGCGAATCATGGGAATTGGTCCTGTAAATGCGTCCAACAAAGCACTCGAAAAAGCAGGATTGACGATGGATGATATGGATGTAATCGAACTCAATGAAGCCTTTGCCGCACAAAGTTTAGCCTGCATTCGCGCATGGGGATTAGCTGATGATGATGCGCGAATCAACCCAAATGGTGGCGCCATTGCTATTGGTCATCCACTCGGTGTTACGGGAGCGCGCATTGCGTATTCGGCGGCGTTGCAATTGCAGGAAACTGGCAAGCGATATGCGCTCATTACCATGTGTATCGGTGTTGGGCAAGGCTATGCGGCGATCATTGAAAATGTAACTATTTAAAATATAAATTTGGGCGTTCCCACAAAAGTTCATTTCGAGAAAATCGCAATGTGCTTTTGTGGTCGCGCTTTCGGCAGTCGCTCTCACAACATAGAAATAAACGAGCTCACTGAGCGGAGTCGAAGTGAGGAGCTCCAACAAAGCCTCAATCCCTAACGTTTACATTGAGCGGAGTCGAAATGCGGAAACAGGTATTGAGATATTAGTATTGAGAAAGTAGAAATAACAAAACGTCATTTCGAGTGAAATTTCACAGAAATTTAGTATCAAGAAATGCTACAATATCAAAAGTTAAAAAGTAAAGTGTTTATAAGTTTAAGAGTTTAATCAAATCAACAAAAAGGAGCAAAGCGACAAAATTAAGTTAAAAGTTAAAAAGTGATGAGTTAAGAGTAAAAAAGAACAAATTAACACACAACACACAACACACAACACAAAAGAGCAAAGCGACGCACGAACAACCAACAACAAAAAACTAACAACCAAATATGATTCTACAAAGCTACATCAACGGACAATGGACGCAAGGAACTGGAGAAGGTTCACCAATGTTTGATGCCGTAACCGGAGAAACCATCGGATTTGCAACCACAGAAGGACTCGATATTCCGTCAGCACTTGCGTATGGAAGAACCAAAGGAGGCGAAAAACTTCGAAAAATGACCTTTCAAGAGCGTGGAAACATGCTCAAAACACTAGCTTTATATCTCAACAAACGAAAAGAACAATTCTACGAAGTAAGTTACCGAACTGGCGCAACTCGTGTGGACAGTTGGATTGATATCGAAGGCGGATTCGGAAACCTATTCGCAAATGCTTCGTTACGGAAACTATTTCCAAATCAACCCTATCACGTAGAAGGCGATCCAATCGATTTGTCGCGTGGCGGACGTTTCATGGCGCATCATATCTTAGTACCAAAACGTGGCGTTGCAGTGCACATCAACGCATTCAACTTTCCAGTGTGGGGAATGTTAGAAAAATGCGCGGTCAACTGGATGGCAGGAATGGCAGCCGTAGTATTGCCAGCGCCACAAACATCCTACTTAACAGAAACAGTTGTAAGAGTCATCATTGATTCTGGAATCTTACCAGAAGGCGCATTGCAATTACTAAGCGGAATGACAAAAAGTATTCTTGACACTGTAGAATCACAAGATGTAGTTACCTTTACAGGTTCGGCGCATACAGGAAGAATCTTAAAAGCACATCCAAGATTAGTACAAGAAGCAGTTCCATTCACGATGGAAGCCGATTCGTTGAACTGTTCAGTGTTAGGAGAAGATGCAGTGCCAGGAACTCCAGAATTTGATTTATTCGTCAAAGAAGTTCGAAAAGAAATGACCGTAAAAACAGGTCAAAAATGTACCGCAATCCGAAGAATCATTGTTCCAGAAAACTTAGTAGAAGATGTGCAAATTGCTTTAGGAAAACAACTAGATAAAGTCACCATTGGCGATCCACGACTCAAAGAAGTTCGCATGGGCGCACTCATCAACAAAGCACAAGTGCAATCGGTAAAAGATCAGGTTTCCAAATTGATTCAAACTGCAGACATGGTGTATGGAAGTTTAGACAACATTGTTGCAGTTGGAGCAGATGGAGAAAAAGGAGCGTTCCTAAGTCCAATCTTACTAAGAGAAAACAATCCGTTCAAAAATACAGCGGTTCACGAAATAGAAGCATTTGGTCCAGTAAGTACCATTATGCCCTACAAAAACATGGATGAAGCCATCGAATTAGCCCAAATGGGGAAAGGTTCGTTAGTATCTTCCATCTTTACAAATGACGACAAACGCGCCAAAGAATATGTGGTTGGAGCCGCATCACATCACGGAAGAATCTTAGTAGGAAATCGTGATATGGCAAAACAAAGTACTGGACACGGTTCGCCATTGCCAATGTTAGTGCATGGTGGTCCAGGACGTGCCGGCGGCGGTGAAGAAATGGGTGGAATGCGTGGCATCAAACATTATATGCAACGTTGCGCTATTCAAGGTTCGCCAACTACATTAACCGAAGTCACCGGAATTTATCAGGCGAATGCCGAATACAAAGAAACAGAGAAACATCCGTTTGCGTATCATTGGGAAGATATCGAAGCAGGAATGTCGATCAAAACACACAAACGAACCGTTACCGATACCGATATCATCAACTTTGCAAACCTAACTTGGGATCATTTCTATGCGCACACAGATATCACTTCCTTGGAAGGCAGTATTTTTGAAAAACGTACGGCGCATGGATATTTCATCATTGCCGCAGCAGCAGGATTGTTTGTATATCCAAACAAAGGTCCGGTAGCGGCAAATTATGGATTGGAAGAATGTCGTTTCTTGCGACCAATCTATCATAACGATACGATTCATGTACGCTTAACCTGTAAACAAAAAATTGATCGTGATTCTAGAGGAAAAGAATTGCCAAGCGGTATTGTAAAATGGTTTGTTGAGGTTTTTGATCAAGAAGATGAATTGGTCGCAATTGCGACAATTTTGACAATGGTTCAAAAGAAAAATCCGTTCAAAACGATTGATAAAAAATCGATTCAAAACTATCTAAGCAAGCTCACAGACGATTCAAAACCAACTTGGGGAACCATGTCACCACAGCAAATGGTAGAGCATTTAGAATATTCATTGCGAGTTGCTTCTGGAGAAATTCAAGACTTTGACATCGAAACACCAGAAAAGTATCTCGAAAAAGTACAAGACAGTTTGTATACGCACGATAAAATGCCAAGAAACTTTGATGCACCAAAATTATTAGAAGGACTAATCAGCGAATCGCGTTACGAAAATCTGGCGGAAGCCAAACAAAAATTAGTAGAGGCATACGACGCATTCGAATTGTATTTCAAAGAAAATCCAGAAGCTACCACGAAAAATGCAGTTTTTGGACATTTAGATAAATTTGAGTGGAGTTTAATGAATACGAAACATTTTAATCATCATTTTGAACAATTCAATTTGCTCTAGCAAATTGAATTGTTCAAAACTCCCGAGAAATCGGGAGTCTAAATAAACGTCATTTCGAGTGTTTTTTATAAAGCGAAGCTGAAATAAAAAATGTGCTTCGGTAAACTCAGCAGAGCTATCGAGAAACATTGAGAAGTTCAAAAGTAGTTCTCGATACAATTTTCTCCATTTCATTACGAAAACCATTCGAACTGACGAAAATTTATAATTTTACATTTAGCATTTAAAATTTAACATTTTACCATGAGTAATCCATACGTAAAACAAGACATACAAAACGGCGTAGCAACCATCGAATTTTTTCATCCAGCGCACAATTCGTTGCCAGGCGATATTTTAGCCAAATTAGCGCAAACCATTACTGATGCAGGAACCAATGACGACATCAAAGTCATTATCTTAAAAAGTGGAAGAGATCGCACTTTTTGTGCAGGTGCAAGCTTTAAAGAACTCATCAATAT
>CAYGPQ010000023.1:0-49539 GCA_964351775.1 uncultured Kordia sp.
CCATTCGATGGAAATCCAAAAGAGTTTATTAATCATTTTACGTTGAAGCGGTAATAATTTAAACAGAAAACATAAATATACTAAAAACCCGAAGAATAGCTTTTCTTCGGGTTTTTTTAATAGTATGAAACTATAATAGCTTTTATCTTTTTGTTAGTATTCACTTTTTATTTGATATGTGCAAGAGGTTGCATTTAAACATATATAAAAACCACAGGAAAGCTTTCAAACAGTGAAATATAATTGCAAGACTGTATTAGATTTGAGTCGTTTCAAACAAAATAAGGCATAAAAAAACCTCGTTATGAAAACAAGGTTCTTTGCGGTAATAGATTAATCGGTTGTATATTGTTTATAGTTTAAACGCAACTGATAAAGTAACGTTTGAATTTATATTGTCAATGTTAGCTAAACCAACTAAACCAGCTTGTAATAGTTGCGGATTTCTTGCTTGTTCGCTTCTGTCATATGCTACATCAACGGACATGCTTCCAAAGTTGTATCCTAATCCTAAAGAATATCCTTCTAAATCTCCGATAGTAGTTCCGTTTTTGTATGGACTTTGCTCAAAGCGATATCCACCACGTAAACTAAATTGCTTGATTCTGTATTCACCACCAAGTCTATATGAAGATGAAGCTTGTAATTGATTTTCTATATCATTATTCGCGACAATAAAATCATTTGTTGGACGTATTTTAGCATGTGTATAATCTTTCAACGAGTAATCAAAACTGATCAATCCTTTCTTTCCGAATATATAGGCAAAACTTCCTGTGATGTTTCCAGGTGTAACAATTCTGTGTTGTCTGTATGCGTTTATAACGTTCGGAAAAATATCTCTTCTTAATATATCAGTAGGAGCATTAGGATCTCTAAAATCCGTGCTTAAGCCTTGAATTAATTCATCATTTAAACTATACCACGTTGGAGATTGATAGGAAGCTCCTAAGCGAATATTCTTTAATTTTAAGATGGCTCCCGCTTGAAAAGAAATACCAGTTCCATAGGTGTATAATTCGTTAGAAAATTCGGCATATTGTAATCCAGAAGTAGCATCAACAGGCGTTTCGATCAACACTCTACGTTCTCTGAAATCTACATCATGTGAATTAATATTCAAGCCTAAATATAAGTTATCTCTGTATTGGGCTGCTACGTTGAATGTGTATTTTCTATTAAAACCAGAAGTTTGTAAAATATAGTCATGATCTGCTCCAGCGGCATAATTTGCATTAGGACTGTACGAAATATTGTCGTCTCCAGGATCATTTGGATTAATTACAAAACCTTCATATCCTAAAAATCCTTGTTGAGCTGCAAAACCAAAATCTTCTCCAAGTATTAAATATGTATCAGTGTCACTTTCACCTGGTTGTTGTGCAATTACACCCAACTCTTGACCATTTGCAAAAAATGTAAAGTAGTCTCCGATTCCACTAGATGAATTGCGTCCTGTGGCAAAAACACTGTTGTAATAATTATCATTATTCTGGACGTTTACACCTAACGATATTTTTTTCCAGTCGCTATCGCCCATATTATTAAAGACAAAAACAATTCCAGCCTGACTCAAATCAAATTCTGATTCATTTCTATTGGCAACTGTTCCAAAATAAGAAACATCATTGTCATTATTATAATTGCTTAATGAGATGGTAACCTCACTAGTTGTAAAAATAGCCGATCCTGCTGGGTTTATAGAAAAAGCTGAGAAATCGCCTCCAAGTGCTCCAAAAGCTCCGCTCATGGCTCTAAAACGAGCCGTTCCGTTTAAATTTTCGGAAGAATACCGAACAACATCGTTTACATCTTGGGCGTTACTTACAGACATAGTAAGCACAGCTATGAATAGTATAAATACTTTTTTCATAATTTTATTTAGTATTTCTTTAGGGATATGTTAATGTATTATTTTTATCTTCCGCCTCTTCTTGAACCGCCTCTGCTAGCTCCGCTTGATCTGCTTCCGCCTGATGACCTCATAGAAGAACCTCTGCTAGATGACGACGATCTTGTACTATTAACTCGTGATCGAGAATTGCTGTTAGATCGTGTAATAGTAGAACGTACCTGGCCATTATTTCTTGTAGCTCTTGTGGTTGTGTTTCTAGTATTTCTAGTAGATCGAACATTGCTGTTGCGAGTATTTCTTGTCGATCGGACTGTATTATTTGTTCTTCTTGAAGAACGAGAGTTTGAATATCGTGTATTATTTCTATTTGCGGTTCTTGAGTAATAATTAGACCTTCTATTTGCTGTAGCTCTATTTGCGTATGTTCTTCTTCCTCTGTTGTATGCGTAGTTTCCATAAGGAGATCTCCAGTTTTGGCCATAAAAACCAGCATAACCATAAGGTCCGTAGAATCCTCCACCGTAAATACCGCAGAATCCGCCTCCGTATCCCCAATTATTCCAGCCCCAGTTATTCCAACCTAAGCCCCAGCCGTTCCAGCCCCAATTATTCCAACCCCAGTTATTCCAGCCCCATCGATTTCCCCAGAAACCTCTGTTCCACAATCCAACTCCAAAAGGAGAAAATCCTAAGCCAGTGCCAGCATATACATTAATAGTGACATCTTCAGTAGTCTGACCCCAAGCTGCATAACTTTCTGTATATCCAATAGCGTCAACATTCACTTCAGGATCAGCATAGTCTTGACTAGAATATGATTCAACGTCTGTAAAAATATCTCCGTAGCGATCTTCCGCTTCAAGTGATTTCTGTTCAAAATAGTTCTGATATGGATCATTACCAGTATTTACGACTTCAGTAGTCTGAACTCTTTCTTGATCAGAATCATAAATACCATCATCATACGTAGCTTGTTGATAAGTACCGCATGATGTTAATGTTAAAAAAGTTATTGCTAAAACGTGTAGAACGCTTATCCTGTTTTTTAAATAGTAAATTACTCGCATATCTCCTTAAATTAATTGTTGAACAATACAAAAATAGTTAGTTTTGTCGAAACTATTTTATATTTAACATATTCACAATATTTGTGCCAAACTACTAAGAATGAGCAAGAAATTAACAAAGAGAAGTGACGATTACTCAAAATGGTATAACGAGTTGGTTGTAAAGGCTGATTTAGCTGAGAATTCAGCGGTTAGAGGTTGTATGGTAATCAAGCCATATGGTTATGCAATTTGGGAAAAAATGCAAGCACAATTAGATAAAATGTTTAAAGAAACTGGGCATGAAAATGCGTATTTTCCATTATTTGTACCCAAGAGCCTCTTTGAAGCCGAAGAAAAGAACGCGGAAGGCTTTGCAAAAGAGTGCGCAGTAGTGACACATTATAGATTAAAATCAGATCCAGATAATGAAGGAAAACTGATTGTTGATCCAAATGCAAAATTAGAAGAAGAGCTTATTGTGCGTCCAACAAGTGAAGCAATTATTTGGAATACCTATAAAAATTGGGTTCAGTCTTATCGAGATTTACCAATATTAATCAATCAATGGGCAAATGTAGTTCGTTGGGAAATGCGTACGCGTTTATTTTTAAGAACAGCTGAGTTTTTATGGCAAGAAGGGCACACGGCACATGCAACAGAAAGTGAAGCAGTTACAGAATCATTGCTAATGCAAAAAGTATATGCTGAATTTGCAGAGGATTTCATGGCAATGCCCGTAGTAAAAGGAGCAAAATCTGAAAGTGAACGCTTTGCAGGTGCTATAGAAACATATACTATTGAAGCGCTAATGCAAGATGGAAAAGCGTTACAAGCAGGAACGTCGCATTTTTTAGGACAAAACTTTGCAAAAGCTTTTGATGTAAAATATGTAACCAAAGAAGGAAAACAGGAATTGGTTTGGGCAACTTCTTGGGGTGTTTCTACACGATTAATAGGTGGATTAATCATGACACATAGTGATGATGCTGGATTAGTATTGCCACCAAAGTTAGCGCCAATACAAGTTGTATTTGTACCGATATACAAAAATGAAGAACAATTTGAAGCAATTGCAGAAAAAGTAACTGAAATAGCGGATCAATTAAAAGCAAAAGGTGTTTCTATTAAATTTGACAAAAGAGATACTTTACGTCCAGGAGCTAAATTTGCAGAATGGGAACTAAAAGGAGTTCCATTGCGAATTGCAATGGGTGCTCGCGATTTAGAAAATGGCACACTTGAAATTGCTCGTAGAGATACATTTGAAAAGCAGTCGGTAGCACAAGAAGAAGCTGTAGATACAGTTATAAGCCTTTTAGAGGCGATTCAAGAAGAATTGTTTAGCAAAGCTAAGAATTACAGAGAAGCACACACTACGGTCGTTGATACATTTGAAGAATTTAAAGACGTAATAGAAAACAAAGGAGGTTTTGTGTATGCACATTGGGACGGTACCGAAGCAACAGAAAATAAAATAAAAGAATTAACAAAAGCAACAATTCGTTGTATTCCTTTAGATGCTTTGGAAGAAGAAGGAAAATGTGTATATTCGGGGCAGCAATCTAGTAAAAGAGTGCTATTCGCTAAGGCGTACTAAAAAAACTAAAAAAACTTTTAAAAATAGTTGGAGCATATAAAAATAATTGTATTTTTGCATCCGCTAATAGAAATAATGGCCCGTTCGTCTAGGGGTTAGGACGCCAGGTTTTCATCCTGGTAACAGGGGTTCGAATCCCCTACGGGCTACGAAACATTAAGTTTTAAAAAGTTAATTAAGAAAAGAAAATGGCAAATCACAAGTCAGCATTAAAGAGAATTAGAAGTAACGAGACAAAACGTCTAAGAAATAGATATCAGCACAAAACTACTCGTAATGCTATTAAGAAATTAAAAAGTATTACAGAGAAGAAAGAAGCTGAGGCTCTATTCACTAATGTAGTATCTATGATTGATAAGTTGGCAAAGCGTAATATTATCCATGATAATAAAGCGGCTAACTTAAAATCTCAGCTTGCTAAGCACGTAAGTACTTTATAATAAAGTAATACTTACTCAAAAATACGTAACTCCAACTCAGTTGGAGTTTTTTTTATGGTTAATTTTATATCAAAAAATGCCACAAATAAAAAAGCTGCTTACAATTTATTTAGTAAGCAGCTTTTTGTATGTTGAATATTCTATAATTCCTAAGCGTTCATAGAAATTAAGAACTCGTCGTTATTTCTTGTTTGTTTAATACGTTGATTAATGAATTCCATTGCTTCTACAGGATTCATATCAGCTAAATACTTACGTAATACCCACATGCGTTGAATCGTATTATCATCTAACAATAAGTCATCTCTACGTGTACTTGAAGAAGTAAGATCGATAGCAGGGAAAATTCTACGGTTAGAAATCTTACGATCCAACTGTAATTCCATATTACCAGTTCCTTTAAATTCTTCAAAAATTACTTCATCCATCTTAGAACCCGTTTCTGTCAATGCCGTTGCAATGATCGATAATGATCCACCACCTTCAATATTTCTAGCAGCTCCAAAGAAACGTTTTGGTTTGTGTAACGCATTTGCATCCACACCACCACTCAATATCTTTCCAGAAGCTGGTTGCACTGTATTATAAGCTCTTGCAAGTCTGGTGATAGAATCTAATAAGATCACTACGTCATGACCGCATTCTACCAAACGCTTTGCTTTTTCTAAAACAATATTTGCCACTTTTACATGATCTGTCGCTTCTTTGTCAAAAGTAGAAGCAATCACTTCACCTTTCACATTACGTTGCATATCTGTAACTTCCTCAGGACGTTCATCAATTAGTAATACAATTTGATACACTTCAGGGTGATTTGCAGCAATTGCATTTGCAACATCTTTCAACAACATTGTTTTTCCTGTCTTTGGTTGCGAAACAATCATTCCTCTTTGCCCTTTTCCAATAGGAGAAAATAAGTCCATGATTCGCGTAGAAATGGTACTCTGACGATCTGCCAAATTAAACTTCTCTGTAGGGAATAATGGTGTCAAATGCTCAAAAGCAACTCTATCTCTCACTACTTGTGGATCCAACCCGTTAATCTTACTTACTTTAATTAAAGGAAAATATTTTTCACCTTCTTTCGGGGGTCTTACAATTCCTAAAACAGTATCTCCAGTTTTCAATCCGAATAAGCGAATTTGAGATTGCGATACATAAATATCATCTGGTGATGATAAATAATTATAATCAGATGATCTCAAAAAGCCATATCCATCTTGCATAATATCTAAAACACCTTCACTTTCAATAATTCCGTCAAACTCAAAATCTGGTTCGCGGTAACGATTCCGTTGATCTTTATTTCCGTTATTCTTGCTAGAATGCTCCTTTTTAGGATGTTTTGTATTTTGTTGCGAATGCTCTTTTTTAGGATGCTTCGTATTTTGCTGAGAAGTATCTTTCTTATGGTTGTGTTGCGGTTTTGTATTGGTATCCGACGGATCATTTCCTGATTTCTTTGGATCATCTTTCCGTATTTGAGAAGGAGTGTTCTTTTGATTGCTATCAGGTGTTTTATGAATCGGTTTATTTTGTTTTGGTGCTGGCACTCTTGGCTTTTCTACCACCTTAGGTTCAACTTGTTTTTTTGATACAAAAGGTTTTACAGTAGTAGGTTGTTGAGTAGAAGATTGCGGTGTAGAAGGCGGTTTTTCATTTCGTTCATTTGGCTCTCTCTTAATGCGTCTTCTTTTGGAATTCGAATCTTCTTCGATAGTTTTCGATTCCGCTTTTGTAATAGGCGCTACTGATTCAGGATTTATAGCTTGGTGATCTAATATTTTATAAATTAAATCTAGTTTTTTTAAAGTCCTGTACTTTGGAACAGCTAAAGTCTTGGCTATTTCTTGTAATTCGGGAAGTTTTCTGGTTTTTAATTCTGAAATTTCTAACATTTATTTCTTATAATGAATTGTTTTTTTTGAAAAGGAGTGATAAAGTACTCGTCTGAAGTGTGTAAATCTATTAGTAACAATAGATTATGAATTGTCTATGCAATAATACAAATTTATTTTAATAAACAAAATAGTATTTTATGAAAAGAACTATTATTTTTGTGTTCCAATTTTAAGGTATGATTCAAAGAATACAAAGTATTTACATGTTATTAGTTGCGGCAATTGCTGGTGGTCTAACATTTGTTTTTAGTTTGTATACAACTATTGAAGGGGTAGAAATTTTTGCTAAAGACGATCCATTATATATAGGTTTGTTTATGGCATCGGCAATTTTAGCCTTTATCACTATCTTTTTATTCAAAAATAGAAAATTACAATTTGTGTTGAATCGTTTCAACATCATATTTAACCTTATTTTATTAGGGATATTTATATATCGAATGCTAACGTTATCTGGAGAGACAGAAGTCTCGGAGAAAGGTATTGGGATCATTATTCCGATTATTTCTATCGTTTTATTAGTGCTCGCAAACCGAGCAATTAAGAAGGATGAAGATCTTGTAAAATCTGTAGATCGATTACGATAAACCTAACATCTTAGTAATATTAGTGCGTTAAAAACTCCAAAGTCAAAAGCTTTGGAGTTTTTTTTAGTGAAACTCAATGTTGAAAAGCCTGAAAGGCGAATTCAACATTGTAAGTTGAACTAATGCCGCTGTACAGCGGTATCTGAAGTCTATATTTACCTAATTTGAAAAGCCTGAAAGGCGAATTCAACATTGTAAGTTGAACTAATGCCGCTGTACAGCGGTATCTGAAGTCTATATTTACCTAATTTGAAAAGCCTGAAAGGCGAATTCAACATTGTAAGTTGAACTAATCCTGCAGCATAGCGAGATTTACATGTTTTTAATCTAAAAATAATGAATCAAGTAAAAATACGGGAATCTAAAAACCAAAAATAGTACGCTAAAAACCAAAAAAATACGGTAGTAAGTTTACATTATTAATAACCTAAACATATTTTAATCATGAAACTTACAGCATCAATTTATGGCGGAGGGCCTTTTTATCCAGGGCCAAGCTCAGCATTACCAACTATAAATCAAACAGGCTTCACAACCGTAGTTTGTTGGGCAGTTCACGTAAAATCTAATGGCGATTTAGTATACAATAATACGCCTATAGTTTCCAACGGTACATACATCGGAGATCCTTCTTGGGGCGCAATGCTTGAAAATGCAAAACACTATGGAAGTGTAAATAGAATATTATTCTCTATCGGAGGTTGGCAAACACAAGATTTTTACCATATCATGAGCTTGATTCAAAAAGAAGGAACATCACCATCAAGTATTTTATATAAAAACTTTGAAGCATTATTAAGAGAAATTCCAGCCATTGATGGGATTGATTATGATGATGAAGGAAACTATGATCAAAATACAATTGTACAATTGAGCCAAATGCTTTCAAGTATTGGATATAAAGAAGTTACCTTTTGTCCGTATACAAATAGTTCTTTTTGGATTAATTGTTTAACTGCTTTAGAACAAACAAATCCAGGATTGGTAACAGGTTTTAACTTACAATGTTATGCTGGCGGTTCATCAAATTTAAACAATGTACAACAATGGTGGATTGATCCATTACAAAAAGCAATGCCAAGTGGATTTGATGCAGCAGCATTTATAAATCCAGGACTTTGGTGTAAAAATGGTACTGGTTGCACACAAGGAATGGACGCGAGTACGATTCAAAATTATTTTTCAGGTTGGAAAAATGACGGAATTACAGGAGGATTTATTTGGCTATATGACGATATTGAAAAATGTGGCAATGATCCTAGATCTTATGCAGACGCCATTTTAAATGGATTAAGTTGAAAAATACTGCATATTGTACGACGCAAACCTCAGCAAAACGCTGGGGTTTGTTGCTTTTAGTGGTTTCACTAAAAATTAAATAGTGTTTTCCCCGTGCCTTTCTAGTTTTCTTCCTTGCATTCTTCTTTAGCAATAATGGCAATTTTGTCCTGTACAATTTCGAAACTGCACAGGCGATAACCGAAAAGCCTTTATCAATAGAGTAGGTGAAACAAAAACAATATTATGAGTTTATCAAAATATAACCCAGGACAAGAACTGGCGAGTATCGATTTTGAATCCATGATTGGAGGTCCATTAATCTCAGTAGTGAATGCGCAAGCTCAAGCTTCTATGAGTTCGGTTGATTTTATCCAAAAAGTAGGATTCACGGAAGACAAAGAACCAATTTATGTATCTTTTAAATATCCAAAACAAGTAGCGCCATATCAAGAAGGAAACACAGATCAAGTAGTATCTATCACGATTTCTAATGGAGGAACAGGTTACACATCTGCACCAACGGTAGCACTCACTGGTGACGGAACTGGAGCAACTGCAACAGCATTTATAGATGGTTCTGGTGTGGTTACTAGTATAGACATTACGAATCCAGGAAGTGGATACACATCAGCTCCAACGGTAGCTTTTACAGGTGATGGTAGTGGAGCAGTAGCGGCGAGTGCTTTAGGAACACAAGTTGCCAGAGCAGCTCAATTTCAAGAAATGAAAATTGAAGTGCCAATCTTAACAATGTTACCAATTCCTTTTATTCGTATTGATGAAACTACGGTAGATTTCAACGCGAAAATCAACTCGGTAGAAGCTAGAAATGTGGAAACTGAATTCGGAATTAAAGGTGATTTAACCGTAAAACAACGTTGGCCAGGCGGATCAGCAAAGCTAAATGTATCTGCATCTTACAAGCGTAAATCGCAACAAGGATTCAACATAGAAAAAACATATTCTATGGCAGTACATGTAAAAGCGGTACAAGATGAAATGCCAGCAGGTATGGAAAAACTGTTAGGAATTTTAGAAAATGCAATTGTTTCAACTCCAACTGCAATACCTGCAGCATAATCTCAATAGGAAAAAACAATGGCAAATTTACAAGATTATTTAGGGACATTGGTCGCTAGTGTAAATCAAGCAAGAGTATTGGCGGATATTGAATCCGCCAACATTGCTGAACAATATGCACAGCATCATTTATTAAAGCATTTTTCTATTCCAAGAATGAAAATGCAAAATGTAGAATTTACAATTCCTATCGCGATAGAAAATGTAGAAACTTCTGAACCAACAGATTATCAGCCAATTGATAATAGAACGTTTGTGTCACGAGCGTATGACGAATTAATCAATGTGTATCAAGTAAGCAGTTTTGACCGAACTTCATCATTACAAATCCGAAAAATATTATACGCTGAAGCTGACGAATTAGAAAAGCGTTTAAAATCAGGCGAGAGTATTGACATTGCTTTACAAGCATTTTCAGATAAAATAGCAACAGAAGCTTTGAACATTAAAGCGCCAAGCCAAACAACATCCACAAACTTGGCCACTGGAGCAACTTCTATCGAGTCAAAAGATAGTACAACAGAAAAAGCTGAAAGTACGATACAATTGACAAAAGATTTGATAAGTCAAAAGATATTAACACGATTGCAGCCAGAAATTAAAGCAAAAGAAATGCAGCGAAACATTGAAAACGCCAATGTAATTGTTGAAGCAAGCAGGCTTAGAGAAGAAAAAACAGAAAATATGGTGTTCATCAAAATGACCGTGCTTGAAGAAAGTATGGAATGGCACACCATTGAAAACGAAGATGGAACAAGCAGATCAAGGCTTTCGCCAGAATAGCATTCAGAGAAAAAATGTAAAACAATACCCATGAACAAGTCTTTAGTAGATATCGTAGAAAAATGTAAAAACCTATTGTTTCAAGTTCCAAAATTAGCAGATAAATTAGGAGAAAAAGATGTGCATTTCATATCGGAACTGACCAAATGGTTGCAAGAATCAGAAGAATTCTTAAAAACATACAATTACGCACAATGTTCAGAGATAGCAGGATTTAGGAGTCAGCTCATGACTCCTTTGTTGTCCTCTGAGAAAAATTCGTCCAAACGAAAAGAACAATTATATGTTGCTTCTACCATATTATATCCAGCGCAAAGCGTGTTGCATTCGGTTTTAGAACCAATTGAATTTAAAGTGAATCAAGCACGAGAAATCATTACACAATTGATGCAATTGGCAAAACAAGCGGGCATGATTCGTTATGAAGCCAACATTGATTTCAATACGTATATCATGGGAATCTTTGAAATGTTTAAAAGTCATGAGCAACTCAAAGCGAGTATGACCAAAGTATTAACGATGGTTAATCGTTCGGATGTATTGCGAGTGATGGCAGAGGAAATTGATTTTTCTTAAAATCTTACTATGGAAGCCCAAGCGACACAATTTTATTTTACGTGTCTATAATATGTAAATAAACTATCCATGATCACGCTCATAACTCTAAGGCCATTTTCATCGTAAATTGTTTTAGATGAATACTGCTGTCTTACTTTATTGTGATCTATCAAATTAAAAAGCGTAACTGAAGAATCAATTTTTTTATCAGAATAGTAATATTTCGTTAGATTTTTTTGTTTCCAATAGGTGGAATCACTTAGTATTCTCAATCCAAATTTTACTTCTTTTGTGGCTAATAAACTTAAAGAATCATAGGTATATGTAGTAATAAATTTTTCACCTTTTCCTTGATCATTGTTTTGATATTGTGAACTTTTGGCAATCACTCCGTTTTTAGTAAACTTGAAAGTGCCGGCGGGTTTCGTAAAATCTTCATCGGCTATATCAGTAGTAGGTTTGGTGTAATATTGATACAAAATCAAACTATCAGCATCAAATTCGTTGCGAAAATTAAACGTTGCAATAAAATCGGTAGAAAATATTTTTCTTACTGCGAGATTAAGTGAATCGTATATGTATTCTTCTTCATGACCGAAAAGAGGAGCTTTTCTCCAAACATTTTTAGTGTTTCCTTTTTGGTCGTATTCATAAATACCAATAGTGTCTGATTTTTTTTGATACCAAGAATCATTTCCTGAAATCAGAAATGTTTTTTTGATATTGTTCTTTAAAATAGATTCTTGGTCAATGTCGGAAAAATCTAACTCAGTAATTGTTAAAGATTTTTTTTTAGATTTTGTAGTCAATAAAACAACACCGTTCACATCTAGGCTTCCATATATTCCTGTCTCTCCTTTTTTAATATATTTTATGCTATAAATTTCATCTTTCTCTAATAAAAACCAACCTTCGCTCATTGATTTGTAGTGAGCACCAACTCCATTAATAACTATGTGAGGATTCTTAGTTAACGAATATTCAATTTTTAAAGAGTCAATATAACTTGCTAAATAAGTTTTTTTTGATTTTTTACTCGAACAAGAAATACAAATCAAAGTCAAAAATAAAATTATATATTTTAATGTTTTTCTCATTTTTCAAAAAAGGGTTCATGTGAATAATTTCCACGAAAAGATTTAAACTATTTCATTCAATCAATCTTGAAAATCCTGCTGAGATATGAAATTGGCTTTTCAGCCTTCAATTAAAATATTACTTTTCTATTCTGTAGGTTTTTGTTTTGTCCCTCTGAAATTAATGATTTCGATCAATTGTTTCTTAGGTTTAATTCTATAAATTATGTAATTATTCTTATCTACCAAACCCTTATAAACATTCTTTAATTTTCCAGTTTGAGGACACATTTGGGGATATTTACGTATTCGATTTAAAAGATCATTCAAATTCTGTTCTAAATTTAGAATTTCCATTACTGTCCATTCCTTTTCTAAATAATCCAATACCTTATTTAATCCATTTTCAGCTTGTGGCGTCCAAACAATTTTTAATGCCATTTATCAAAACGTTTCATTATAGTTTCATTGGCTATGTGCTTGCCTTCGTCAGCTTGTGCTAAACCTGTTTTGATTTCTTCTTTTTCATTTTCAGACATTTCACTCCACCAATCAACTTGTTCTTCTTCAAAAACAGATTTAAGTTTCTTTAAAAGGCTCTCTTTTTGCGTTTGTAGTATAAGGTGCATTAATTCTAGCTTTGTGGCTTCTATATTCATAATCCTAACGTATATTAAACAAAGATAGTTTTTTATCTATAAACTTAATTGCTAACAAAAATGTTAATAATAGTTTCTTTTATTGATCTAAATTTCAAGGTTTTTCGATGTAATGTAGCATTAAGGCTAACATAAATGGATACCAAATTAAGTATATTTCTATAAAAATCAAAAATACATCAATGCCGATTCGCCAATTCAATAATCTCTAAATCTTTAATTTTATCTTTATCGATGACAAAACGCAACATGGTTCTGACTTTATGAAAACCGTATTTGCCACATGCGCCTGGATTCATGTGTAGTAAATCGAGTTTTTTATCAAACATCACTTTCAAAATATGTGAATGTCCACAAATAAATAATTTAGGTGGATTTTGACGAATTTCTTCGCGAATACGCACATTATATTTATTCGGATATCCGCCAATATGCGTGATCCAAACATCTACACCTTCGCACATAAACCGATTATTTTCAGGAAATTCCATGCGTGCTTGGTCATTATCAATATTTCCATACACACAGCGCAATGGTTTTAATTTTCGTATCGTATCTGTCACAGACAAATCGCCAATATCGCCTGCATGCCATACTTCATCGGCATTTTTGACATGCTTTAAAATCTGATCGTCTATATAACTATGCGTATCGGATAACAATAAAATTTTCTTCATGAAATTTCCCCTTAAAACTTTGCTAAATAATTATGAATTCAAGTAAAATACTGAATTAAAACTTATCTTTGTGAGTCTGAAACAAAAGTAGCAAATATTACCTTGAGATACTTCATTGAACTTTCTTATAATGGCAAAAAATATCATGGTTGGCAAAATCAACCAAACGCTATTTCAGTACAACAAGTTCTTGAAAAAGCACTCTCAACTTTACTGCGATCAAAAACATCAATTTTAGGTGCGGGAAGAACAGATGCAGGCGTTCATGCTAAGCAAATGTATGCGCATTTTGATACCGATGTCGTATTTGATCGATCAGAATTAGTAGGAAAACTCAATTCGTTTTTACCAAAAGATGTCGCTATTTCTGAGATTCATCCCGTGAAAACGGACGCACATGCACGATTTGACGCCACAGGAAGAACGTACGAATATTGGATAGTTACAGAGAAAAATCCGTTTCACAATCAATCCGCATATTTAGTCTATAAAAAGCTTGATGTTGATTTGATGAATGCTGCGGCAAAAGAATTATTCAAGTATGAAGATTTTAAATCTTTCTCCAAAACGCACACAGATGTGAAAACCTATATCTGTACCATTGAAAAAGCGGTTTGGGAACAACGAAATGAAGTATTAGTATTTACCATTCGTGCCGATCGTTTTCTCAGAAATATGGTGAGAGCCATTGTAGGAACTTTGCTAGAAGTAGGATTGGGTAAATTATCCATTAAAGAATTTAAACAAATCATTGAATCGAGAGATCGAAACAACGCAGGAACTTCGGTGCCGGGAAAAGCATTATATTTAACCGCGGTAACGTACCCTGAGGAAACATTTATAACACATGGCTAAAGTAACTGGAAAAGTATTCGACGTAGGTCTTTTTAAAAGATTATTGGTCTATACCAATCCGTACAAACTTACCTTATATTTTGTAGCTATCGCAGCAATATTATTGTCTGTATTTGCCGTTGCACGCCCAGTTTTATTAAAAATTACAGTAGATGATTACATCGTAAAGAAAGACGAACATGGATTGCTAATCTACATACTTTTCATGCTTGGCGTATTGGTGTTGGAAGTTATATTTCAGTTTCTATTTGTATTCTATGCCAACTGGCTTGGACAAAGTATCATCAAAGATATCCGACAAAAATTGTTTCATCACATGTTGCAATTCAAAATGGCGTATTATGACAAATCTTCGGTCGGACGTTTAGTAACGAGAGCTGTAAGTGATATTGAAACCATTGCCAGTATCTTTAGTCAAGGATTATTTGTCATCATTGCGGATTTATTGAAAATGCTCGTCGTTATGGGCGTCATGTTGTGGATGAGTTGGAAATTATCTTTAATTGTATTTGCCATACTTCCATTAATTATTTACGCAACACGTGTATTCCAAAAAGCAATGAAAGCTGCTTTTGAAGATGTCCGCACACAAATCTCCAACTTAAATTCCTTTGTGCAAGAACGCGTGACAGGAATGAAAATCGTACAATTATTTTCAAGAGAAGAAACAGAATATAAAAACTTTAAAGGAATCAACGAAAAGCACAAGCAAGGTTGGTTAAAAACGGTTTGGTATAACTCTATCTTTTTCCCAATTCCAGAACTAGCAAATGCTATTGCCGTAGGTTTGGTGGTTTGGTATGGCGGTTTAATGGCTGCGACAAATGGCGAAATAACTGTGGGAGAAATTACCGCTTTCATCATGATGATTGGAATGCTTTTTAGACCGTTGCGTCAAATTGCAGACAAATTCAATACTTTACAGATGGGAATGGTTGCTGCCGGACGTGTATTTGCAATTTTAGATACCGAAAGCACTATTGATGATGCAGGAAAATTAACGTCCATTGATATTAAAGGAGATATAGCATTTAAAGAGGTGCATTTCTCATACATTGAAGATGAAGAAGTATTACACGGGATTTCTTTTGATGTAAAACAAGGAGAAACTGTGGCAATTGTTGGCGCAACAGGCGCAGGGAAATCTACGATTATTAATTTATTAAATCGTTTCTACGAAATAGATTCAGGAACTATTTATATAGATGATATTGATATTAAAGATATAAAACTAGCGGCATTACGTGCTAAAATTGCAGTGGTTTTACAAGATGTATTTTTGTTTGCAGATACAATTTTACACAATATCACACTACAAGATCCTTCGATTACACGAGAAACGGTAGAAAAAGCAGCGAAGCAAATTGGCGTGCATGAATTCATCATGAGTTTGCCCAATAATTACGATTACAATGTAAAAGAACGCGGCGGCATGTTATCTTCTGGGCAGCGACAATTAATATCGTTTTTACGTGCGTATGTGACAAATCCTAGAATTTTAATCTTAGATGAAGCTACTTCTTCGGTAGATTCGTATTCGGAACAACTCATTCAAAACGCTACGGATACTATTACAAAAGGACGAACTTCCATTGTCATTGCTCACCGATTGGCAACCATCAAAAAGGCAGATACTATTATTGTCATGGATGCCGGAAATATTGTAGAGCAAGGTTCGCACTACGAATTACTTCAAATAGAAAACGGCTATTACAAAAACTTATACGAAGTGCAATTTATTCAGCAGGAAGCGTCATAGTTTTTTATTACTCATAAGTAAGTTTTAACTAATAACTTTATATAAAAAACCAACTAGGGTACCAAGTATTAGTACTAAGGTAAAAAGTCCTACTACTGTGAAAAAGATCGTTATTAGTTTTTTTAGCAACTGTTTCCCATTCAGTGTATACAATTTAATAAATACATAGAAAAAGTAAAACACAAAACTTATTAAAAATAAAAACCCTATTGTTGTTTGTGCCTCAATGGATAAAAAGAGTAGCGGAATAGAAGTCGTGTAAACGATAAGCTGATACTGAGAAACCGTATAAAGATTAATAACAATATGTTCTGTGAAATTATATTTTTTATAGTTCCAAAAGGTGATTTTGGTAATGAGCGCATTGATTGGTATTGAAGCGAAAGCAAATAAGTTAAAATATTCTAGGAATAAATTAAAACCATCGAAGCTATTCGCAGAAAATAATCCTTCCTGGCCTAAGCTTTTAAATGAATTTTCATAGAAAGCAATGGTTTCTTCTAATAAGAATGATTTGTATAAGAAGTTGTACAGCCCTGTAATTGCCAAACTTACCAAAAAGAAGTTGAAAGGATTCAGATACTTCTTTCGTGTTCCTTTAATAAAACTGTCAATCACAACTTCGGGCTTTGTAAACATGTGCCGAACCGTTTTGAGTAATGTATTGTCATAATTCAAAAAGCGTTCGAAAAAATCACTCCATAAACTTTTCAATGTCAAGCGATGATGAATCACTTTTGCACCACAGTTTTGGCAAAATTTAGTAGTAGTTTCTAATGAATTTTCACAGTTTTTGCAGTTCATCAGCGTTGGTTTAGCTTTCTAAAGTAAGGTGAATTTATCTGTTATATTAGTTGTGAAAAAATCAAAATGTTATCCAAATAAAGGTCATTAACTTAAATCATTTTTAAGCATTTCTTGCAACATGGCTAGATCTTCATACAATACAAATTCGCCATCACGGATATAAGAAATTTGTCCAGTTTCTTCAGAAACAACCAATACCAATGCATCTGTTTTCTCCGTAATTCCTACGGCAGCTCTATGGCGTAAGCCAAAACGTTGCGGAATTTTAGTTTCTTTGGAAACAGGCAAAATAACGCGTGTAGCTGTCACTCGATTGCCTTCAATAATAGTTGCGCCATCATGTAAAGGACTATTTTTAAAAAAGATACTTTCCAAGGTGGGAACATTCACATCCATTCCCATGGTATCTCCAGAATCTTTTACAAAATCTAATGAATTGCTACGCTCAATTACGATAATAGCACCCGTTTTTGTGGCAGCCATTTTTACACAAGCATTCAAAATAGCTTCTACATCTGTTTCTGTATTTGCATCTTGTTTCAAAAACTTAAAATGTTTCACAAAGCTTCGCTTTGCAGCAAAATTTGTAGAACCAATCATCAACAAAAACTTTCGAATTTCTTGCTGAAATACAATAAACAAGGCAATAATTCCGACATTGATAAATCCGCCAAAAATATTACTCAACACCTTCATTTCTAGGGCTTCTGTGATTTTCCACATAATGAAAATAATCACAATTCCAACAAAAATATTAATCGCGGCAGTACCTTTCACAAGTTTGTATACATAATACAAAAGCACTGCAACGAGAATGATTTCGATGAAGTCTAACAATCCGAAATTTAAAAAGCCTATAAAATCCAAAGTAGTTGCATATACGGTTGGAGTAAAAATAACAAATATTATATAAGGTTGTTGTAAAAGCTGTTTTTTTTCAACTAAAACGATGTTTTGTACAATATCCAGTAATCACAACTAATAAAAAGCGATTATTTATTTTTAATATTTCTAAGGCGAAACCGTAATAAGTAAATTATTAAATTCTATATATTGATTGTATTAACCAAAAAATAATTAATCATGTTACACAAAATTTTAAACCTAAAAGGAGTAGAAGAAATCAAAAAAAGTCAACAACAAAAAATCAATGGCGGACGTGCTAAATGTTTTAATGGTGGTATTTGTACTGACTGTGGACATCATTGTGCAGAAGTACAATGTTGCTATTGCGATGATTTTTAAAAGAAATTAAAAAAGTAAAAGTTGCCTTCAAATTATTTTTTAGGCAACTTTTTTTATCCACAAACAAAACTAACTAATCAGAAAGCATTCCCAGTAATCTCACACATTCCATTGCTTCTTTTACATCGTGCGCACGCAAAATAGAAGCGCCATTTTGTAAAGCTATGGTATGCAACACCGAAGTTCCATTTAAGGCTTCTTGCGCAGAAGTTTCCAATACTTTATAAATCATGGATTTTCTTGAAACACCTGCAAGTATTGGGAAATCGAGCAGTTGAAATACTTCTAACTGTTTCAAAATCGTATAATTATGTGCAATCGTTTTTCCAAATCCAAAACCAGGATCAATTATAATATCATTAATTTTATGTGACGTTGCTTCCGCGATTTTCATAGAAAAATAATGAAGTAATTCTTTCACAATATCCGTGTACGAAGGATTTTGCTGCATAGTTTTCGGCGTTCCTTGTAGATGCATCATAATATAAGGTACACCAAGTTCTCCAACTGTTTCCATCATTTGATCGTCCATATTTCCAGCAGAAATATCATTAATAATGGCGGCACCAATGGCAATCGCTTCTTTGGCAACTTCACTTCGAAAAGTATCCACAGAAATGATGGTTCTAGGGAATTTTTTCAACATCAGTTCCACAATAGGAAGTAATCGTTTTTTTTCCTCCGTTTCAGAAACATCTGGAGCGTTTGGTCGCGAACTATATGCGCCAACATCAATAAAAGTGGCACCATCTACGAGCATTTTCTCTACTTGTGTTAAAATAGCAGCTTCGTTTTTGTACTTTCCACCATCATAAAAAGAATCAGGCGTTACATTCAAAATTCCCATTACTTTTGGCGTGTCCAAAGAAATCAATTGGCCTTTACAGTTTATATTTTGCATATTATACCTTTACAACAAACTTATGTCTGTTTCTTTTTATAATACCATTTTCACCTTAAAATTACTCACAAAAACTTGGGCTTTTTCCTTTATTCTTCAAAATAAAATGTAACCGTAGCTATGGCTATGCTTGCATTTTCTTTTTTGCCTAAAGAAAAAATAACTGCCTTTTTATTGAGTAATTTTAAAGCAAAACTGGTATAAACGTTTAAAATAGAGATTTTCAATAGCATCACAACTTCACATGCTTTGTTGTGGTATTGTTGTATACATAATTGGATTGCAGCTAATTACAATTCATAAATTTGGAGAAATGTTTTCTCTTGTGATATGAATGTTTGAGTATCTTTAAGAGAACAATTAAAATAATAGATCATGAGAAAAAGAAATTTAAAGTCGTTAAAATTGAACAAAGAGTCAATTTCGACATTGGCAAATCTTAAAGGTGGAAAAAACGCGCCAGTAGATTCAAATCAAGGGTCACAACATGATTCAAGATGCGGGTATTCTTGTACGCCAGCATTGTGTTAAGCTCCTAAAAACAAGCTTGAATAGAGAGGTTTTCTGAAAAGTTTTTAAAATTTTTCAGAAAAACTCTTTTTTTGAATGTTCTGGTGAGTTTTGTATAAATATGCAATCTTTTTCTGATTGAAATTTGACTTCTATCCTACTCCAAATTGCAAAAAAACAGAAAGCACAAATCGAAATATAAAACCAATACAACCCAAAGCGGCAATCCAAAATTGATAGTTTCTAACTTTTATTCTAATCGAGCTAAGAATTAAAAAAAGAACCGTTGCCATAAATAATACGAATGCAATGAGTTCAAAACAAACCATTACGGTCATAAAACGAGTCGTATCTTGCGTAAGCGAATTAAAATTAATGGTCATAAAAAATTCTACTATGAAAATGATAAAGATCCAAATCATAAAGTGAAATGCCCATTTGTTGTAGTTGCAATTTTTCATTGTTTTTAAAATACTATATAGATTGATGATTCTATTGATTGTTAGCTAATTGAATGTCCAAACTTCTTTTGAATATGATTACTAAGACAAAAACCATTCCTGCTAAAAAGATATATTCACTTGTGATATACTCTGGAGCAATTCCTGCATATTTTTCTAAAATGGCTACGTGTAAGTTGTGCAATATCGCAATAACCAAAACACCAAAAATGGTATAACTTATTTTCTGTACTAATCCTAAAACAGTGGTACTATAAAGTTTTTCTAGGTTGGTGGAACTCAGCAATTTTGTAGCAAATAAGGCAATGTACGCTTGCAAGAGATATAACAAAATGTAATAAAAGACAATCGCTGTATAATTTATAAAACTATAGTTTTCATAGCGTGACAAATCCATGCCGCGATACAAATTTTTCGCAGCTTCCGAATTATTCATACTGACACCAAAAGACATGATAATAGCTCCTGCTTTTATTAATAAACCAATAAAGACAAGCCATGCAAGGAAACGCATGACTTTTAATAAGAGTTCCGTTTTTGAATTCATGAAGTAATTTTTTTTCAAAGAACAGTATTTTTTTTATTTTTAATTACGGTTTTACAGTTTCAATCGTTCCAAATACTCTAAATTAAAATAGCATGTCAATTTAACTGGAATACTACGAAGAAGTCAGCACCTTGTTGAATTCACCAATCAATTCCGAAATGTCTTCTCCTATCCTACTTTTTACTTCGGCAGTGAACATGTGTTACTGTTTAGCAATTTATTCTTCTATTTTCCTTTTGAGAAACACCTTTTTATTTTTTTCAACCGTAAAACTGATGTTATTTTCATCTATCCAATTGACCGTATAGGTTCCTTCACCTGCAATATTTTTTTCAGATCCAAACCACAATACTTTTGTAGCTTCATCGTACGTCCATTTTCCGGTTCGATTGGTAGTTTCAGGAGAATTTCCGCCTTTGAGTGTACCATCTTCTAAAAACTCCATCCAACGTCCTTCCATGTCTTCATCGATTCCGTCTGGACTTTCTAGTTTGTAAAGTTCCCACTTTCCAACCATGGAATCTGTTGTTTGACAAGCTAAAAAACTACTGATACAAACGGTTAAAATGATCACTTTTAGATAATTCATGCTGTTGATTATTTATGATTATATTTTCTTTATAAATTGATTTTTATCTGCTTTTGAGTAGCTAAGATCAGTATTTTTCTTTAGATATTCTGGCAATAAACTTTACTAATTTATGAAATTGTGTAAAACTTGTGCTTTTGGTTAATTTTTATGTGCAATTGAAGCTTATAAAAAAAGCGAGCCATCACGACTCGCTTTTACTTTTTATTGTATCAGATCGTTTACTCATGCTTGAATTTCAATTTCTTCTCAATGGCTTCTATCATAACGTTTGCAATGTCTAATCCTGTAGCATTTTCAATTCCTTCCAATCCTGGAGACGAATTTACTTCTAGCAATAACGGTCCTTTGTTAGAACGAATGATATCTACTCCTGCCACTGGCAAACCTAATATCTTAGCCGCTTTGACCGCCAATTTACGCTCTTCTAAGGTAACTTTTATTTTAGAAGCCGTACCACCTTGATGAATGTTGGCTCTGAATTCGCCTTTTGCAGCTTGACGCTGCATGGAAGCCACCACTTTTCCGTTGACCACAAAACAACGAATGTCTTGTCCGTTCGCTTCTTTGATGAATTCCTGTACTAAAATGTTTGTTTTTACACTTTTAAACGCATTGATTACACTTTCTGCAGCTTTGGTAGTTTCAGCCAACACTACGCCTTTTCCTTGCGTACTTTCCAATAGTTTGATGATTAACGGCGCGCCATTGACCATTTTGATTAAATCTTTGGTGTCCAATGGCGAATTTGCAAATCCTGTAATAGGAATGTGAATATCATGCTTGGCAAATATTTGTGTTGCTTGTAGTTTATCTCTCGATTGTGTAATGGCCTCCGCAGAGTTTAAACAATAGGTGCCCATGGCATCAAATTGGCGCAATAACGCACAAGCATAAAATGTGACCGCAGGTTTGATTCTTGGGATAATTGCGTCAAATTCGTCTACAATATTTCCACCACGATACCGAACTTGTGGTTCGTTGGCATCAAACTTCATGTATGCTTGCTCTACATTTAAGAACACCATTTCGTGTCCTCTAGCAATTCCCGCTTCCATGATGCGTTTGTTGCTAAACAAAGTTGGATTACTGGCTAATACCGCAATTTTTAATCCTGTTTTTTCTTTGTTTAAATGCTGGAATTTTTCTTGAATTTCTTCATCAGAAAAATCAGTTGCGAGATAGGCAGCAGACGGATTTACAATAAAACGATGGTTTAAAGCTTCACGTCCCAACAACATTCTAAACTCCATTGCATCCCGATTGGCAAGCGTAAGTTCTATTTCAAAGGTGTCCTCTCCAACTTTTACAGGAGTTTTGATCACATAGCGTACTTCCGAAATACCACTTGAGCTTTTGACTAAACGTTTGTCATACACTTTTGCAAGACATTTGATGCTCATACTACGATTTTCCTGAATTGGATTGACTTCAAAACTTACCCAATCTTCATTTCCTTTTTCTTTCAGTTTTATGTTATTGGCTTGAATTGAAGATGTTTTTGCTCCAGAATCTACACGTGCTTTGATTGCTGGAATTGCTAAATCTTCAAATACACACCATTCTTCACTACCAATAATTTTTAATGTTGTTGAATTCAAATTGTTCTTTTATTTTTTATGAAATTAATTGTTTTATTATTTTTTTCGGAGTTCAAATAGGTCTTTTCTTCGATCTCTTAGGTTTTTGACCGCACCAAATTGATTGAGTTCTCGCAATAGATCAATGTCTACATCTGCGATGAGAATCATTTCTGTATTTGGAGTCGCTTCTGCTTTGATTCCATTGGTTGGAAACGAAAAGTCACAGGGCGTAAATACCATGGATTGTGCAAATTGAATGTCCATGTTTTGCACTTTTGGTAAGTTACCAACACTTCCAGCAATGGCTACATAACATTCGTTTTCAATGGCGCGCGCTTGCGAACAATGACGAACTCTAGAATAACCGTTTTGTGTATCTGTCAAGAAAGGCACAAATAAGATGTCCATTCCTTCATCGGCTAAGAGGCGACTGAGTTCTGGAAATTCTGAATCATAACAGATGAGCACTCCAATTTTACCACAATCGGTATCAAACGTTTTGAGCGAACTTCCGCCTTGCATTCCCCAAACTTTTGCTTCGTCGGGCGTGACATGGAGTTTTTCGTAGCGTTCCACAGTTCCATCACGTTTGCACAAATATCCTACGTTGTATAGTTTTCCATCGCGCATTTCGGGCATACTTCCTGATATGATATTGATGTTGTACGAGATAGAAAATTCCGAAAACTTTTTGACAATCAGTTCTGTATGCTTCGCCAATTCGCGTATGGCATCAGGTGTTGACAAATGGTTGTCTTTAGCCATGAGTGGGGCATTGAAGAATTCTGGAAACAGTGCAAAGTCAGAGCGATATCCTGCAACGGCATCAATGAAAAATTCAGCTTGTTGTAATAATTCCTCTAAATCTTTATACGGACGCATTTGCCATTGAATCAACCCTAAGCGCACAATTTTTTTCTTAGTAGTGGCTTTTTTGTTCGGTTTTTCATAATAAATGTTATCCCATTTCATTAATACCGCAAATTCATTGGAAGCTGCATCACCTTCTAGATATCCTTTCATCACTTTTGCAGGATGGAAGTCGTTTGATATTTGAAAGTTGAGTACAGAATCGTTGATTTCTTTGCGCTTTACTTTTTCGATGTATTCTTTTGGACTTAATGTATCCGCATAGTTATGATAGTTGGGAATTCTTCCACCAAATACAATTCCTTTTAAGTTGAGTTTTTCACATAATTCCTTTCGGTAATCGTATAAGCGTCTTCCCAAGCGCAATCCTCTGAATTCTGGTTTGATAAATACGTCAATTCCGTATAATACATCGCCGTCATCGGTGTGTGAGTCAAACGTATAACCTTGCGTAACTTCTTTGTAGGTATGTGAACCTTCAAGTGAATTGTAATCAACAATAATAGACAATGCGCAACCTGCTAATTGTCCATTAATTTTGATCACCACTTGACCTTCTGAGAATTTATTGATTAAGGTTTTTATTTGGGATTCTTGCCAATATGAGTTAGGCATATTTTTGTATGCCATAATCATGGCTGATTTCAATTCTTGATAATCATCTAGATTTAAGAATTGAAGCTCAATATTCTCTATGTTTGTTGTTTCCATTGTTTTATTTGCAAATGATTGAGCTCATTTTGCAAGGTATCTTCAAGTGTTTAAAAAGATTTCTGTGTTGTTTTTAAAGCTTTTAAATTCTACCATATATCCATCTGGATCTTTTACGAAGAATGATATATGTTCGCCAGCTTTGTTTTCTAAAAAGGTAACTTCCGTTGTTACTTCCATATCCATTGAGAATAGTTTTGTGTACAATTTTCCCCAAATTTCCGTGTCCACAATCACACCAAAGTGAAACGATGGCAATACTTGTCCACTAAGTCTGTAATTTTTAAAGTCAAAGTTGAATGAACCTGCATTGGTAAATGTGAGTTGATTTCCGTACAAGTTAATATCTACCCAGCTATCGGTTCCTCTTCCTTGAGTAGCTCCAAGTTTAGAAACATAAAATTCTTTTGTTTTTTCAATGTCGTCACAAGGTAGTGCGAGATGGAATGCTGCTTTCATAGTTATAGAATTTTAATTTTTTTGCTGTTTTTTTTAAAATATGCCTTTGCTGCTTTTTTATCTTCAGTGTCTAAAAAGGGCAACGCATTTTTCCAATGTATCCAGTATACGTCTTTAAATTTTGCGGGCTCTAAAACACTAAATTCATTTGTTTTTACACGCAACATAAAGTGATGCTTCATGATAATATGTATATCCTTATGTATGGCATACGATTGTACATGCAGCAATTTATGTTTACTAATTCTTAATCCAATTTCTTCTTCTGTTTCCCTTACCAAGCTTTCTTCAAAAGATTCATTCTTTTTTTTTACACCGCCTGGAAACGTCAGTTGTTTTTCTTTACTAACTTTTTCAATAACAAGAAGTTGCGTGTCATTTACAGCAAGCAAACGTGTTTTATGAATAATTTTCATCACATATACTAAAAGTCACTATCCTCTTCTTCTTCATCAGCTACATCAGGTGCTTGTACTGCATTTGGATCGTCGTCTTCAAAATCTTCATAATCATCTTCATCATAGTTTTCCATCGTTTTTTCTAACTTCACACTTACTTTTACTAAGTATTTTGTGTCGCCCGAGATCACTTCTACCGCTTCCACAGATTCACCTTGGGCATTTTTAAATTTTATAATATGATTTTCGTCATAACCGAAAGGATATTTATCTACTAATAGTCCTAAGATTTCGGGTGTTAATTTTTTAAAGTCTACGATGACACGTTTTAAATTGTCTCTTTTAGGTTGCATGGTATGTTTATTTTTAATCTAAATGTTTAATAAGTAGGCAAATATTAATGGTGCTACAATGGTAGCGTCGCTTTCAATAATAAATTTTGGGGTATCGATGTCTAGTTTTCCCCAGGTGATTTTTTCGTTTGGCACAGCGCCAGAATACGATCCGTAACTTGTGGTAGAGTCACTTATTTGACAGAAATAGTTCCAAAATGGTGTGTCTGTTCGTTCCATATCTTGATATAACATTGGCACCACACAGATTGGGAAATCGCCTGCAATTCCACCTCCAATTTGGAAGAATCCAATTCCGTTTTCTGAGTTTTCTGTATACCAATCGGCTAAGAATGTCATGTATTCAATTCCCGATTTTACCGTGCTTGCTTTTAATTCGCCTTTCATCACATAGCTTGCGAAAATGTTTCCCATCGTACTGTCTTCCCATCCTGGGCAAACGATTGGTAAGTTTTTTTCAGCAGCTGCATACATCCATGAATCTTTTAAATCGATTTCATAGTATTCTTCTAATACACCAGATAATAACATTTTATACATGTATTCATGTGGCAAATAGCGTTCACCTTTGTCATCTGCATCTTTCCAAATTTTATGAATATGACTTTGCAATCTACGGAACGCTTCTTCTTCAGGAATACAAGTATCCGTAACACGATTGAGTCCTTTTTCAAGCAAATCCCATTCGTCTTGCGGTGTTAAATCGCGATAGTTTGGTACACGTTTGTAATGCGAATGCGCCACCAAATTCATGATATCTTCTTCCAAGTTTGCGCCTGTACATGAAATAATTTGCACTTTATCTTGACGAATCATTTCAGCAAATATTTTTCCTAATTCCGCTGTACTCATCGCGCCAGCTAAAGAAACTAGCATTTTTGATCCTCTTGCTAGGTTGTCTTCGTAGCCTTTGGCAGCATCCACTAAAGCAGCCGCATTAAAATGCAAAAAGTATTTTTCTATAAATTGCGTTACCGCACCTTTAGTCTTCATCTTCGTCGTATTTTAAACGATTGATTTTGTCATCGCTTGTTGTTGAATACAAGTTTTCGTTTTCCTCATCTGCACTTTGCTCAGAAAATTTATAACTCAACATTTTGTAATAGAGTTTTGCGGCTAAGAAATCAGCGGATTTGTCATTCGGATTAGGACATAATTCAACAATATCAAAACCAACTACATTTTTCTCCTCAAATACACGTCTTAGGAAATCGAGTGTTTCATACCAAAACAATCCACCTGGTTCTGGAGTTCCGGTTGATGGCATGATAGATGAATCTAAACCATCTAAATCGAAGGTAATGTAAACCGTATCGCCCATTGCTTCAATAGCTTTGTCCGCCCAGTAATCATCATTGACCATATCGTGTGCAAAAAACACATTTTCTTCGTTCATTTCTGTACGCTCAATGGCGTCCATACTACGAATTCCAACCTGTACTAAGTTTGTGTTTTGATTTGCTTCATACAGCGCACATGCGTGGTTGTATTTAGAACCTTCATATTCTTTACGCAAATCGGCATGCGCATCAATGTGTAAAACCGTTAGATTGTCAAAACATTCGTTAAAAGCACGCATTGCACCAATGGATATGGAATGTTCACCACCAAATAGCGTTACAAACTTGTTGCGTTTTATATTGGTTTTGGTTATTTCGTGTACCGCAGCCACCATAGCTTCAGGCGATTCATTTACAGTGATAGGATCCGTTAAATAGATTCCTTGTTTGTAGACTTCGCTATCGGTTTCGATATCGTAAAGTTCCATGTTCTCAGAAGCGTGTAAAAAAGCTTCTGTACCTTTGTCTGCTCCTTTTCCCCAAGTACTTGTTCCGTCATAAGGAACTGGGATTAACATGATTTTAGATGTCTCAAAATTAGCATATTCTTCAGGAATGCCAGCGTACGTTTTTGTGGTTTTCATTTTTGTAATTATTACTATGTCTTTGTTTTAGTCTAAAAAGATATAATTTGTTTTGTTTACTTTGTTATTATTTTTTATTTTTTTGTTACTAATTCTCTCACGAATGTTTTTCCCTCTGGAATTTTTGTCTCGGCTAATGAGTTGTTAATTCCGAAATCATAGCCTAAGATTGAAAGTAAGTCTTCCGAAGTTTGCTGTGGCGCAAATATATTGGTTAGGATGTTTCCAGCTTCATCACGATCAATTAAAATGTGTTTTGGTTGTGGAATAAGACAATGTTGCAATCCGCCAAATCCGCCGATCGTTTCTTGATAGGCTCCCGTATTGAAAAACCCGATGTATAAAGGCTTTTCTTTGTTGTATTTTGGAAGATAAATGGCGTTCATGTGTTGTTCACTGTTGTAGTAATCGTCACTATCACAGGTTAATCCACCCAATAATACACGCTCGTATTCTTTTTGCCAACCATTGATTGGTAGCATCACAAATCGTTTGTTAATTGCCCATGTATCAGGCATTGTGGTAATGAATGATGAGTTAATCATATTCCACTTTTCACGATCGTTTTGTTGTTTTTGGTACAATACTTCATAGATAGCACCGCCACTTTCGCCAACGGTAAAGCTTCCAAATTCTGTAAAAATATTTGGAACAGCAACGCCAGCAGCCTTACAGGTATTTTGTATTTGTTGAATGATTTCATCAATCATGTATGCGTAGTCATACTCGAATGCGAGTGAGTTTTTAATCGGGAAACCGCCACCAATATTTAAACTATTTAACGATGGGCACACCTTTTTTAAATTGACATATACGCTCAAACATTTTGACAATTCGTTCCAGTAATACGCTGTATCACGAATTCCTGTGTTGATAAAAAAGTGAAGCATTTTTAAAGTCACCTTTGGATTGTCTTTGATTTCACGGTTGTAAAAAGGTACAATGTTTTTGTATCCAATTCCTAAACGAGAAGTATAAAACTCAAACTTTGGCTCTTCTTCGGAAGCTATTCGGATGCCAATATCATAATTGCCATTGATTTCTTGACTCAACAAATTGATTTCCTCATAATTGTCTATGACAGCGATACAGTTTTTGTGTCCGTTATTGACTAATCTTCCAATATTTTTTACATATTGATCCCGCTTAAATCCGTTACTAATCACATAGGTTTCATCATTAATTTTCCCTTGTGCTTTTAGATTTTCGACAATATCAATATCGAAAGCAGAGGAAGTTTCAATGTGAATATCATTTTTTAAGGCTTCATTTAAAACATGCTTGAAATGTGAACTTTTAGTACAATAACAATAGTGATATGTACCTTGGTAGTTGTTTTTTGTAATGGCATCCGCAAACCAGTCTTTTGCCCTATTGATATTTTCAGAGATTTTTGGTAAGTACGTAAACTTTAACGGCGTACCATATTCAGCAATCAGTTCTGTAAGATCAATGCCGTGAAATTGTAATTTATTGTCATCCAGCGTGAATTCTTTTTGAGGGAAATCAAATGTCTGCTCAATGAGATCAATATATTTTGTTTTCATTATTTAATGAATAAAATGTGAATAATAAAAGAATGAAGATAGTTATGCTACGAATAGCAAAAAAATATAAAGAGAAGTATCTCAAATACGAAATGTAAATACCGTAAATGGCGTGAATGTGCGTTCCAATAAATACTTAAAAACATGATCAATTTCAGAAGTCAGCCTGATAATTCGGCGTCTTATCCCTAAGACAGCTTTTGGAGTAGACTTCTTCATTCCCCTAGGCCCGAATCTGAAAAAAGTATTCATTTTACATAAGAAATGCGTTCAGTTAGTGAACTCATTACATAACAAACATAGTAAAAAAATACGTTGAAAAAGCTTTTTTTATTTTTTTTTGATTTTTTTTACGAATAAATCATAAGTGCTTAATTAACAACCATATACACACTGTATAATATGTGGTTTTTGGATTCAATACAGATTTTAAACAGAAAACTTCTGCCAATACTATAATTGATAGCAGGTATTTTTTGTTACTTTTACAGCTATGCGTTTATACTTAAAATATATTTTTACTTTTTTGAAAGCTTCAGCGATCTCTTTATTGTTTGGAGTTTCATGGGCAATTACATTTTATGGTTTTGATAATTATGCAAATAATTACATGCGCATTCGTAAAAACGATTTCTTTTTTGATATTATGTTATTCTTTTTAAGTGGACTTATTGGCGCGCTTCTTTTCTTTTGCGTGATGTATATTCTTGAAAAAATTGTTTCTTCTTTGGTCAAAAAATAAAGAAATCATCTTTCAAAGCAGTGCATAGAACACGGTACTTTATATCTGAGCCTGTAAAGATTTTTCTTAAATAAATACTTGATTTATCTATATTTATATTGTCATAATTCATAAATTATCACCAATATTATTTTGTGTTTCGAACGATTTTTCATAAGTTTAATAGAATAAAAATCTAACTTAAAAATTTACACCATGAAAAAAAGAGAATTAAAAAATTTGAAATTAAACAAGAAATCAATTTCATCATTAAAAGGTGGATTGTCGTCTCCAATAAAGGTTTCTATTATTAACCTTTGTAACACAGGATGCGATTCTCCAATACACACATGTGGAATCATTAACTGTAACCTAAGTGTAGATGGTTGCGACATGTAAAAAAACGTAAATACCTGATTAATAGGTCGCCATTTATAAATGGCGACCTATTTTAGTTTTACATGTTTTTTCTTATGTGTAATTTTAAATGGAACTTTAAAAACAATAATCATGAAAAAAAGAAAATTAACCGCATTAAGTTTGAAAAAACATGTAATTTCTTCGTTAAATCAAACCATTACTGGAGGAGCTGATGATAAATTCACAGTCACATGTGCAAGACCTGTTAGTGACTGCACGATTGCATTAACAGTACAACCTGAAGTATGCAATACACTACCGAGACCACTTAGTAATTGTACGGTAGCACTCACTGTTCAAGATTGGTGCAATCAGACTTTTGACGCAAAATGTTAAGAGTTTATGATTCCAACTTAAAAGCTATCTATCATGGGTAGCTTTTCTTATTTATAATGATTCTTATTAAAAGAAAAATGACCTTCTAAGCTTGAAAATCAAGATAAAATACTATTTTTGTTTATTATCTGCAATAAAAGATTAAACAAATGGAATGTGTTAAGACTAAATTTAGTATTAAAGATTTAGAAAATCTTTCAGGCGTTAAAGCGCATACAATACGTATATGGGAGAAAAGATATGATTTATTAGCTCCAGATAGAACTGATACTAATATACGAACGTATGATATAGAAAGTTTACAAAAGCTTCTTAATATAACGCTTTTGTACAAAAATGGATATAAAATCTCCAAAATTGCTGAGATTCCCGAGGATAAAATCCACATTTTAGTTCGTCAAATTGCCACAGAGAAAAATGTGCACAATCAAGCATTGAATTCTTTTAAGCTTTCCATGCTTAACTTCGATTATAACTTGTTTTACAACACCTATAATAACTTACTATCTGAAAAATCATTCAGAGAGATTTTCTTTGAAACATTCATTCCTTTATTAAATGAACTTGGTGTTTTATGGCACACAAATACCATCAACCCTGCTCATGAACATTTTATCTCAAGTTTGATAAAACAAAAAATTATTTTAAACACAGAACGCATTCAATCATTAGAAAAGCCAAATAAATCTAAAACGTTTGTACTATTCTTGCCAGAAAATGAAATTCATGAAATTGGCTTGCTGTATCTGAATTACGAATTGCAATCAAAAGGATATCATACTATTTATCTTGGGCAAACAATTCCAATTGATAGCTTAACAAAAGTGAAAAATTTTTTCCAGGAACTTCATTTTATTTCTTATTTCACGGTCACACCCGTAGAGGATAAAGTAGCAGAATATATCAATGAGTTTACGGAAAAAATTGGCTTTAAAGATCATCATTTGTGGCTTTTAGGGTATCAAGCAAGACACGTAAAAAATGAACAGAATCAGAAAAAACTCAAAGTTTTTAAATCCATAAATGAATTAGTTGAAGAAATCTAAAATTCAATTTTATTTTTGTTTAACTTTTAACTACATTTGTTAAACAATGAAATCAAAAATTATAATTATTGGTGCTGGATTTTCATCCTTATCAGCTTCCTGCTATTTAGCAAAAGCTGGATATGATGTGACTATTCTAGAAAAAAATGCTACGGCAGGCGGCAGAGCCCGACAGCTAAAGCGTGACGGATTTACGTTTGATTTGGGTCCTTCCTGGTATTGGATGCCCGATGTATTTGAACGTTTCTTTAGCGATTTTGACAAAAAACCTTCTGATTATTATCATTTGGATAAATTAAATCCTGCATATCAAGTATATTTTGGGAAAGATGATTCCATTCACATAGAAGATACCTTAGAAAAAATTTGTGCAGCTTTTGAGCAAGAAGAAAAAGGAAGTAGTATACAACTGAAAAAGTTTATCGCAAATGCGGAAGACAATTATAATGTAGCCATCAAAGATTTGGTATACAAACCAGGTGTTTCTCCTTTGGAATTAGTCAATGCAAAGACGGTAAAAAAGATTGGTCAGTTTTTTAGTAATATCAAACGTGATGTTCGGAAAGAATTTAAAAATGACCGATTGATCAAAATATTGGAGTTTCCTGTATTATTTTTAGGGGCAAAGCCTAGTGATACACCTTCTTTTTATAGCTTTATGAACTATGCTGATTTCGGATTAGGAACTTGGCATCCAACTGGTGGCATGTATAGTATCATTGAAGCAATGGAAACATTGGCTAAAAGTTTGGGCGTTATTATCATGACCGATGAAAACGTAACACAAATAAAAGTTGAAGATAAAAAAGCGACGAAAGTTTTGACCGATAATGGATTGTTTACAGCAGACATTGTATTGTCAGGAGCCGATTATCATCATTCGGAAACGTTGCTTTCACCAGCATATCGTCAGTATTCTGAAAACTATTGGGAAAAGAAAACATTTGCACCTTCCTCCCTATTATTCTATGTCGGATTTGACAAAAAACTAGAAAATGTAGCACATCATACCTTATTTTTTGATGTAGATTTTGATGCGCATGCACACGATATTTATGACAAAGCTGCTTGGCCTAAAGATCCTTTATTTTATGCAAACTTTCCTTCAATGACAGATGCGGCGGCGGCTCCAGAAGGAAAAGAAGGCGGTTTCTTTTTAATTCCGATTGCGCCAGGTCTAGAAGATACACCCGAAGTCCGTGAACAATATTTTGACATTATTATGAACAGATTTCAGGAAATTACACAACAAAATATCACAAATCATATTATATTTATGGAATCCTTTTGTGTAAATGACTTCGTGAAAGAGTACAATTCATATAAAGGAAATGCGTATGGGATGGCAAATACACTGCTCCAAACTGCTTTTTTAAGACCCAAATTGAAAAGTAAAAAAGTGTCAAACCTTTATTTCACTGGACAATTAACCGTTCCCGGACCTGGAGTGCCTCCAGCATTGATTTCTGGGAAGTTGGTAGCCGAATTAATCATTAAACATCAACCAAACATTCATGAAAGCACTGTTTGATTCTGTTTCCTATCAATGTAGCACACATGTAACGAAGTCGTATAGCACATCGTTTTCTTTGGCTACAAAAATGCTGTCTACATCGATACGGCAAGACATTTATAATATTTATGGTTTTGTGCGATTTGCAGACGAAATTGTAGATTCTTTTCATGAGTATGATAAAAAGTACTTGCTCGATAAGTTTCAAGCAGATTTGGATTGTGCACTTGAGCATAAAATTAGCTTAAACCCTATTTTAAATTCATTCCAACATACGGTTCATAATTACGACATCCCCAAACACTTGATTGATTCGTTTATGAAAAGTATGCGACAAGATTTGGACAAAAAAGCATATTTAACACAAGAAGAATACAACGAATATATTTACGGGTCGGCTGATGTGGTGGGACTTATGTGTCTAAAAGTATTTGTAAAAGGAGATGAAGAAAAGTATGAAGAATTAAAATCTTCAGCAATGTCATTAGGTTCGGCGTTTCAAAAAGTGAACTTTTTGCGCGATTTAAAAGCTGATTTTGAAGACTTAGATCGCACCTACTTTCCTGATGCCGATTTGCAGAACTTAGATGAAGCATCAAAACTAAAGATCATTACCGAAATTGAAAACGATTTTAAACTTGGTTTAGCGGGAATTTCAAAATTGCCCATTGATGCAAAATTTGGCGTATTTACCGCGTATAAGTATTATTTTAAATTATTACAAAAGCTAAAACGAACGCCTTCCGTAAAGATAAAGAATGCACGAATTCGTGTTCCGAATTATCAAAAAATGGCGTTATTAGCTAGATCTTATGTGAATTATCGATTAAATTTGATATAAAAATAGAAAATAAAAAATGACAACCCTTATTTGGATCGCAGTATTTTTAGGAACATTTTGCACCATGGAATTCATGGCGTGGGCAACGCACAAATACGTAATGCACGGTTTTTTATGGTCACTTCACAAAGATCATCATAACAAAGATCACGATTCGTGGTTTGAACGTAATGATGCTTTTTTTATCTTTTATGCCGTGGTAAGTATTGGCTGTTTCCTATTGTGGAAATTTGATATTTTCTGGGCAGGATTGCCTATCGGAATTGGGATTTTCGCATACGGACTCGCCTATTTTATTGTCCACGACATCTTTATTCATCAACGTTTTAAACTGTTGCGAAAGGCGGACAATTGGTATGCTAAAGGAATTCGTAGAGCGCACAAAATTCATCACAAGCACTTAGGAAAAGGTGATGGTGAATGTTTTGGAATGCTTTGGGTTCCTATGAAATATTTTAAGCGTAACTAATTCTCATGAAAAGCTTGTATCTTTTACTGAATGTCGGATCGTTTATAGTTCCGTTTCTGTTCAGTTTTCATCCCAAATTAAAATTTTACAAACACTGGAAGTATCTATTTCCTGCGATATTCATCACAATGTTGGTGTTTATTCCGTGGGATGTAATTTTTACGGAAAATGGCTTTTGGGGATTTAATCCTGATTATTATTTAGCATACACAATTTTCTCATTACCAATTGAAGAATGGCTTTTCTTTATTTGCATACCGTACGCGTGTATTTTTACGCACTATTCGTTGCAATATATTTTTCCGAACATGCGATTAGCTGCCAAAACAACGAAAATTATAAGCTATACGTTACTCACTATTTTTACGCTTGGCGCGATTGTATTCTATGACAAATGGTACACATTCATTGACTTAGCGTACGGAGCAATTTTACTATTCATTGTCATGAAAGTGTCGCCAAAGATTTTAGAAAGTTATTATTTGACGTTTCTCGTGATGCTACTTCCGTTTTTTATTGTGAATGGTGTCTTAACAGGAAGCTGGATTGAAAGTCCTGTCGTTTGGTACAACAACGCTGAAAACTTAGGCATTCGCATGGGAACAATTCCTGTAGAAGATACAGTCTACGCGTTTACCATGATACTTTCGAGTTTATTCTTAATGCAACTATTCCGCAAGCGAAAAAGCCAATAATTCATCTATTTGATTACGAACATTTCTACTATTCCAATCAGAAGGTCCAATTTCTTTCATGATTATTTTTCCACGATCATCAATCAAAAAAGTCGTTGGAATGCTTTTAGAATACAACTCTTTTGGTCCATTCGATTTCTGAAAATACACTGGCAAATCATACTTATTTTTCTCTAAATACGCGTTCACTTTTTCTAATTGATCGTTTGCCACAAATAGAAACTTGATTTTATCTTTATAATCTTTATGCAATTCGTTCAAACTTGACATTTCTGCAATACAAGGCGGACACCAAGTAGCCCAGAAGTTCACAAGAATGATTTCTCCTTCCATTTCCTGAAAGTTTACAATTTTCCCTGAATCATCTACCAATTTCCAATCAAAGTCGCTTAAAACTTCTCTTTCGGCTTCTTCAATACTGGAAGGACTTGATACCATTAAATAAACTTTAATGAGTTGAACTTTAACATAACTTCCAACTGGCGTAAAAAGCAACAACGCAATCATTATAAAGAAAATAATGTTATTTCTCAGTTTTTTTGTGATGTTCATAAAATTATATTTAAATCGAAAATACTCAATGTTCTTTATTTATTAAGGGATAGAAAGGTTAAATAATCCATAAATCCAACACGTCTAAAAATCTAACAAAGAAGAAACACGCTACCAAAAGTGATAACGTGTTTCAAATCTAACGATAATAATCATAAAGATTATCGCACTATCGTACCCGTAGGAAAGGAGGCTGCATTTAGAGAAAAATTATTTGTCGTTGGGGCAGTTGCAGTTCCGGCAGTTCCAACTAAAGGTTTTAGTAAGAATGGTGCAGGGCTGTTATCTGGACTTGGTTCTACAGAAATCACAACGGTACGACCACGTACATCAAGTGGGAATGTAAAACCTGCTGGCGCATTGAGGAAAAAGTCTTCACCTGGAATTGGAGGTCCAACATTGTTTTCTATTCCGCTGAATCCATTAGACTCGTCTACGGCTCCAAATCCTGTAAAAGTTCCTGTGGTTAAAGGGCCAACTCCATCCACTACAACCCAACCTTCGTATTTCCATCCGTCAGCTAAAGGTGGCAAGTTTAATCCTGATGTTGGTGGCATTCCTGGCGTTCCGAACCAAACACCATATTGATCGTTTCCGTTATTCATAGATCCGGGCATTTCATCTGTTGGTGTTCTTAAAAAGAAAATCCCTGAAGCACTATTAAAGTCTCCGCTACTTGTTACAGGCCCTAATCCAACGGTTGCAGTTGTTCCTGAGAAATCTCCTGCTAATAATTTTGTGGCTGCTGGTGCCGGATCTGGATCAACTGTTGGCTCAATTGACAACACAAATGTGGTTGCAGCGGCAAGCTGATCAGAGTTTACGGTAAACGAAGATCGTGATAAAGCTCCTGAATCATTTACGGTAAATGTTCCTGTGGAAACTGGACTTCCATTTACAATAATCCAACCTTCATATACGAAGTCTGCACCTAAATTTTCTAAACCATTTAGGTTTACATTTAAACTTGATACTGCTACTGCGGCATCATCGTCACTACTACATGAGACAGCGAAGAATCCTAACGCTAATCCCAAAAACATTTTTTTTATCATTGCGAATATTTTTTATGATTACAGTACAAATGTATGTCGCTATATTCACGTGAAATGTTAGCTAGCTAACACTTCTGAAAAAAAATCAGTTTTTTCTAAAAAAAGATATTTTATACTATTTTTAAATTCATCAAAAATTTAAACACTTAAACATCTATATATCAATATTTTAAATAATATAATCTAAATAAAAAATACAATACAAAAAGAAAGTCCGAAACTGTCATGCTGTCATGTTAGTTTCGGACTGTATTTGACGCTAAAAAGAGTCAATTTTTGTATGTTTTAAATATAGCTTTTTTTATCAATGAAAAGTAGTAAAAAGTAAATTAAAATCTAGATACTTAAAGTGAAAACCTTCTAAAGTTTAGATGGCGTTATTGATTCCGTTTTACAACGGAATTAGTTCAATTTGCAAATTTGAGTGCGTTTTCATGAAACTTCTCAAACTTGAATTTCACTAACTTAAAAAACGAATTTCTTTTCGATTGAAATCGATGATATTTGCTTCTTTTAATTCGTTCAGAATGATGTTTAATGTCGGTCTCGATGTGCCAATTAAACTTGCAATATCTTTTTGTGTGTATGGATGTTGCACGACATGATCGCCAGTTTTATCACATTCATAACCGTATTCTTCACAGAGTTCTTTTAGGAATTCTAATAAACGGGTTTTGGTATCTTTAAATAATAATAGTTGCAATCTGCGTTCTAATTTTTTGATCCGAAAACCGATGAATTTATAAATCTTCAAAGTGAACGTTTGGTTGTCGCGCATTAAATCGTGCATCGTGTCTACGGCAATCGGGCAGATAGAAGTAGCATTGTCTACCGACTGTGCAAATTCGTTTCTTTTTTCTTCTCCCAAGATGGCTTTTTCACCGAATAATTCTCCTTTGGATAGAATTGATTTTACCACTTCTTCTCCTTCTGCTGTATAATAACCAAGCTTTACTTTTCCTTTATCTATAAGATAAATTTTATTTGCAGAGTCTTCTTCAAAGTAGATGTAATCTTGCTTTTTATAAGCATTAAATTCATGGCTCTTTTTGTACTTCTTGAATTTGTGCGGACACAAAACTTTAAAGAGATTTACATCATCAAAATACCAGAATGAATTCATACTATTCGTTATTTACTTTTTAGGCTTTATCGAGGTTATTTTTTTGTAGTCGCTAAAAAAGAAAGAACTTACATTAATACCATTTATAATTTGAATTTACTGTAATAAACACTGTTGTCCGACAAAAGATAAAAGACCGCTACGCTGTTAGATTTTAGAATAAAGACAAAACAGTAACTAACTGAAAAACAAAGCTTATAATTATATATTTTTTATGCTTACCCAAAAAAATCTTATTAGTCTAGATTAACAAAAAAGCATGGTGGTTGATCAAAGGTGTTTTAGAAAGTCATTGATAGCCACGTTTTCAAAAGAATGTGAAAAATTTTATCGGACACTAATGATAATAAATTCAAATAATTACTAATATAAGGCACAAAAAAACTCCAGATTTCTCTGGAGTTTTTAAGTATTATATGTAAAACGTTTTTTATACGTGTAATGCTCTGTCATCCGTAGCCGCTAACGCTGCTTCTTTGATGGCTTCTGCAAATGTTGGGTGTGCATGTGACATACGTGCTACATCTTCCGCAGATGCTCTGTATTCCATAGCTACCACTGCTTCCGCTATAAGATCGGCAGCTCTGGCACCAATCATGTGGACACCTAAGATTTCATCTGTTTTTTCGTCAGCTAAGATTTTGATGAAACCATCTAAATCCATACTTGCTCTACTTCTACCCAACGCACGCATTGGAAATTGACCAGTTTTGTATGCAATTCCAGCAGCTGTTAATTCTTCTTCTGTTTTTCCAACAGCCGCAACTTCTGGCCATGTATATACAACACCAGGAATGAGATTGTAATCAATATGTGGTTTTTGTCCCGCGATGATTTCTGCTACCATAGAACCTTCCTCAGAAGCTTTGTGAGCTAACATGGCTCCTTTTACCACATCACCAACTGCATAAATGTTTGAAGCAGATGTTTGTAAATGTCCGTTCACTTCTACTCTACCTCTATCGTCCAATTTTACGCCAGCTGCTGCTGCGTTCAGTCCGTTTGTGTAAGGACTACGACCGACAGATACTAAACAGTAATCGCCTCTGAATTCTACTTCTTCACCTTTTTTGTTATCTGCTTTTACAATCACCTCATCACCCACACGTTCTACAGATTTTACTGCATGTGATGTGTTGATTTTGAATTTTTGTTTTTTGAATACTTTTGTCAACTCTTTAGAAAGTCCTGCGTCCATTCCTGAGATGATTCTATCCATATATTCCAACACTGTTACTTCCGAACCTAAACGTCTGTAGACTTGTCCTAATTCGAGTCCAATAACGCCACCACCAATCACGATTAAGTGTTTTGGTATTTCTTTTAGTTTTAACGCTTCTGTTGAAGTAATAACTCTTTCTTTATCAAGTTTGATAAATGGTAAATTTGATGGTTTACTTCCCGTAGCAATGATGGTGTTTTTTGCTTCAATTTCTTCTGTCGTCCCATCATCTTTTGTGATGTTTATATTTGTAGCATCTTTAAAACTACCCACACCAACATATACATCAATTTCGTTTTTTTTCATCAAAAAATCAATTCCACCAGTCGTTTGATCTACAACTGCTTGCTTGCGCGCGATCATTTTTTCAAGATTTACTTTTACATCACCCGAAATTTCAATTCCGTGTTCTTCAAAGTGCTTGATTGCATCTTCGTAATGGTGTGAAGAATCTAGCAATGCTTTAGACGGAATACAACCTACATTTAAGCAAGTTCCTCCTAAAGTGCTATATTTTTCAATAATTGCTGTTTTCATTCCGAGTTGTGCGCAACGAATTGCGGCAACATATCCTCCGGGTCCTGAACCGATAACGGCTACATCGTATGAATTCATATGCTTGTTTTTTGAGCTATTTTTATTGTCAACACTACAAAAGTACAACTATTTTAGGGTTGTGCAATGCTTTAGGGAATTCTATAACATTTTAGCAATGTATCCTATTTAAAAGAGCCTTTTTAAACCATAAAAGCAGCAATTTATACAAGATAAATTGCTGCTTTTATGTATTGTAAGATTAAAAAAAGTAGTATGCTAGTTAACGATGATGCGTTTTGTAGTCACTTTTTTGTCTGTGATTAATTTTAAGATGTATACATTCGGACGTAAGTTGCCTAAATCAACAGAAATTTTATCTTGATGATTAAATACTTTTTCATATAATAATCGTCCTGTATTTATATCTAATACTTGAATCATTCCACGTTGTACTTCCGTTTCTTGAATTTGAACTGTGAATTGTCCACGACTCGGATTTGGAATTAATACAATGGCATCGTCCGTTGCTGTTCTTTGGAATGGTTCGGCTCTGTCATCACTACCTTCTCCATTGAATTCAACATAGTAATGACATTCGCTTCCATATTCAGCTTCAGGATCATCCGATAAATTTTGCGAGAATGCAAAATGATAATTTACTGATTGTCTCACACCATCATTCATTCTAAATTCAACACTTAATGGGTAATATTCTCTTGGCGGAATTTCTACACTCAGTAGTTGTGCTCTTCTTGGTTCAAGAATTAAAATTTCTCTGCGTTCTTGGTCAATAATTTCAATTCCTTCTGCGCGACCTCCACTATTTATCCAACTTTCCCATAATTCAGTACTTAATTGAAACCTGATTTCACCAAGTTCATTAAAAGGTGTTCCTACATCATCCACCAATGTAAAGTTGATATCAAAACGAGCATGTTCAAATGTATGATTTCCGACAAGAATACCTCCAAAACCATTTAAATAGTTTCCGCCTAAGCTTACTAAACTAGCATTTCTAGTCACAATATTGTTATTATTTTTAACATTTGGTCCAATTGGCGCGCCAGGCCCTGGGTTTTCATTTGCCATTGGATCGTTTGGATCTACGATTCTTCCTAAGAAACAAATCATAGCACCATTACTTAATCCAAAAATAGCTGGATCGTCTGGCTGCCATTTTGCGTCAATAATATATTCTGCTCCAGGTGCTAAGGCAGGAATTCTGAATCCTTGTCCTGGAATATACGTGTTTGTCGCTGTAAAACCCGTGTAAGGAACTGTTAATTCGCCACCACCAGGATTTCCACCGATAAGTACGGTTCCATCCCAAGATTCTGGCCATGTTTCTCCCGTAGAACCTAATGTCCAATATAATTTTGCATAGCTTATGGATGAAGTTACCAAACTTGTATTATGCACTCTAAAACGCATTACATTGTAATTAGATCCCAGATATCCCGGATCTTCGTGTGTAAGGTTTAAACCAGCATTTGTTCTTCGATTCCAAATATCTGGACTTTGCCAAATACCTTGTCCTGAATTGTTTGGTTCTTCTCCTCCATCAAGTGAGCTATCGAATCCAGCTAAGTCATATCCGCTATCGCAACCCATTGTTTTTAAGACTTCAGCACCTGTATTTGCTGGATCTAACCAATTGCTTAATCGTGTAGAATTGGTTCCGCCACCAGTCCAAGAACCAGAGAATTTTCCGTAATTGTTGTTATCTACTAAGCTTCCGCCAGATCCTGTACAACCAATATTCAAATCACCATTCATTAATTGTCCAACAATTTGATGATTTTGGTTGAATAATGGCGAACCACTTGATCCAGGTTCTACTAAACCATCATCCCATTGATCAATTAACCAAGTATTTGTAGTTGATGCAGGATTGCTGTCAAAAGAGATTTTTTTGATATCGCCACGTGGATGATGAATTCCGGTTACATCTGCTGGCGTTGTTCCACTTTTGTCCCAACCTGCATACGTTACATTGTAAGAAGCAGGAATTGCAGAGTTAATTTCTACCAAACAGAAATCAGTTGTTGTTCTTCTCGCTCTTAGTGTTGCTCCAGTTAATGATTGTGAAGACGGCGATGAACCTGGGTTAGCACAGGTAGCACTTTGCCAGTTGAATCTAAAAACCCACGATGATGTACTTGGATTGTAACAATGATTCGCAGTTAATACATACGGTTTTTTATCTTGATTTGTATTGTTTACTACGGAACCAGAACACGATCCGCCACCAACAATGATAAGCATACTTGCATCTATTTCACAAGTCCAAGGTGCGCCAACTGAACAGTTTACATTGTTATGACACCATCTTCCACTCGCATCTCCAAATGCGTATGGTGTTCGATACCCGTGAATGACTTTGTCTAGCAAGATTTCCCCTTCTCCAATAACATCTTTGGGTTCTAAATATTCTATGGTAATGAAATCACCTTGAATTAAATCTGTTGCAAAAATTCCGTCTTTACCGTTATTTTTGTCTGTAAATGCTCCAAGTACTTGATTTTCCTTGTTGTAAATGAATAGTTTTCCTCCTTCGGGAAGTTTGTATTTTTTGAAGATTAAGTTGATACTTAATGCATTTGGCGATACAATTGATATATTCCAAATACGATCGCCATTTGATAATGTTTGCCATACGCCGTCTTTTAGTCCAATTTCAACAGAGATTTCAGCTCCAAATCGGAATGGTTTTAGTTCGTCTTTAGTGAGTTCATCTTCACGTTTAAAAGATTCAACATCAACAAGTGGCATATCAATAACTGGAATTTCAGCCGATAAAAAGCCTTTGTTTTGCAGTGTAAGTCCGTACGGAGTTCCACCTTCGCTAAGTTGCGCACTTAATTGCCAACTCAGAAGTACCAAAAAGCAGGTACATAGTAGTTTTGTTTTCATGGTTTGATTAATTAGGTTAAGTATTTATTTTACAACTACTTAAATATAAACCAATTAATCATTAAAAAGGAAGGTTAAACACGTATTCATTAAAGGTAAAAAACCTATAACATAGAAGGTGAAACCACATAATAGTTAGAAATTATATTCTTAATTTTAGTAGTTTTGCCTTTTTTGATTGTTAACTGATTATTATTTAGTCAAACTAACATCAAGTATTGTATGTTTTACGTTGGAAATCCTAACATTTCGCCCATTCCAACGGTAAATAACCAACTTCCGTAAATGGCATGTTCTATAGATACTAGTAAAGTGGAACGCGTTTTCATAAATGTCAACGCGAAGAGAATTCCGCCTAAGAATGTTAAGATTAACACCAATGTATTATTGAATAGCAAATGTGCCAAACAAAATACTATGGCATTGATAAAAACGAGTAGTTTTTTGTTTTTGAATAGCGAATCGTATCGTAAAAAGAAAAATGTTCGGAAAATTAGTTCTTGTGGATAGACAGAGAATAGACTGTATGTACCTAAAATAAGCACCCAAAGTAATGGTTTTGTTCGTACTACTATGAATAATTTAGATACATCTGTAAAAAACACATACACACTTGTCAAGATAATAATGGCGCATAGCAATACCAATGTACGGCGCCAAAATTGTTTCCAATCTAACAGTTCATTGATTTTGAAGCGTTGTTTTTCTACCTTGAGTAGCATCCAAAGTATGTAGAAAAAACCAAGCAACATGAAGCCTATTTTTAAGTATATAGGATAGTTGAGCACCAAACTGACTGGCAATACGATAAAGAGTAAAAATAATTCTGCAAGCTTATAATTAGTACTTTTTAAGTCCATTTAGATCGTGTTTTGTTTAAAGATACAATAACTATTATAACGAAATTGCTGTGGTATGTTTTACTTCGCCAATGACAAATATACTATGCGTATTGCCTATATTTGGAATTGCCGTTAACTTGGTAATCATAAAATCGCGATACGCATCCATGTCATTCACCACTATTTTTAGAATATAATCGTAATCGCCACTTATATGGTAACATTCCAATACTTCTTCTAGCTTGATAATTTCGCGTTCAAACTTTATGACAAAATCTTTAGAATGTTGTGTTAAACGAACGTGACAGTGTGCTAAGAAGTTTTTTTCAATTTTCTTTTTATCTAAAATTGCTACATAGTTTTTTATAATCCCTTCTTTTTCAAGTTTTTTAATGCGTTCATATATCGCTGTTACGGAAAGGTGCAACTTGTTTGACAGTTCTTTGGTGGTTTGCTTGCTGTCAGTTTGCAACAAGGCTAATAAAGTGCGGTCGGTTTGATCGAGTTTTAACATGGAAAAAAATCTATAATTTGTATGTTATAAAAGTATTCTGTTTAAATATATCTAAAAAAATGCAATTTACTAGTTTTATTTTCTTCTTAATTAAATACTGCTTGATTTTAATTCTAATTGTAATCACTTTTGATGATAAATAAAACATATACTCATGGCATTTAATCCCGCAAATAACATTCAAGATTTACAGTATTTCGGAGAATTTGGAGGCGTAAATCCTTCTATTTCTGATTCCTCAACCTATACATTTCTTTCCGCAAAAACCATGTTTGATACCTTTGAAGGAAATGCAGATGGTTGTTACTTGTATTCCCGACATACATCGCCGAGCAATTTATATTTAGGTCAAGCTTTAGCCGCCATGGAAGGCACAGAAACTGCCAATGTTTCTGCTTCTGGAATGGGCGCCATTACACCCGTTTTATTACAATTGTGTAAAAGTGGCGATCATATTGTTTCGAGTCGAACTATTTATGGCGGAACGTATGCGTTCTTGAAAAATTTCACACCACGATTCCATATTGAAACTTCCTTTGTAGATATTACAAAATTGGACGTTGTAGAAGCCGCTATTACACCAAATACAAAGGTGTTGTATTGCGAATCTGTAAGCAATCCATTGTTAGAAGTTGCTGATATAGCTGGTTTGGCCAGATTGGCTAAGAAATACAATTTAAAATTAGTGGTCGATAATACATTTTCTCCATTGTCAATTGCTCCAGCGAAATTAGGTGCAGATATCGTGATTCATAGTTTAACGAAATTTATCAATGGTGCAAGTGATACTGTTGGTGGCGTCGTTTGTGGCTCGCAAGATTTTATTAATGAATTAAGAAACGTGAATACTGGCGCAAGCATGTTGTTAGGTGCTACGATGGATAGTTTGCGTGCAGCTTCCGTCTTAAAGAATTTACGAACATTACATATTCGTATGAAACAACACAGCTATAATGCGGCGTATTTGGCGAATAAGTTTCAAGAAGATGGTTTAAAAACGGTCTACCCAGGTTTGGAATCACATCCGTCACATGAATTGTTTAAAAGCATGATGAATGTCGAATATGGTTTTGGTGGCATGTTGACGATTGATGTCGGAAGCATCGATAAAGCCAACGAATTAATGGAATTAATGCAGGAACGAAATTTAGGATATTTAGCCGTAAGTTTAGGGTTTTATAAAACTTTATTTAGCGCACCAGGAACTTCTACTTCGTCTGAAATTCCGGAAGATGAACAAGCAGCAATGGGCTTAACAGATGGCTTGATTCGTTTTTCTATCGGATTAGATAATGATATTCAACGAACGTATACTATCATGCGCGAGTGCATGGAAAAATTAAACATATTGATACCAGAAATGGTGTAATTGCAGCGTTTAGTTACTAAAAAAAGGAACATCGAAAGGTGTTCCTTTTTTTATGAACATTTACACGAAAAAAATTAACAGGCTACACTTGACTATTGAACTCGTTTAGACTTTTTTATTTACTAAAAAGTTTAAATGAGTTCATTGATAAAATATAGGCGAATTACGGTTATACGTAAAATTAATTTCATAATTATGATTATCATTGAATGATGTACTCAGAAACCTACAGGATAAACAATAATGTTTATATTGTTAGCGAATAAGAAGACGTTTGAGAAATGTATACATTTTTAAGCTTGAAGCTGAAAAGGCATCAATGTCAAATAATATATTCATACCTACTAAATTAAAACCTTTTATTATGATTTTTTACGATGTTACGGAAACTATACCTGGAACACTAAATGGTATCTCTGCCGACGGCATTACTGATGATACCTTAAATTTAAAACTATATATTAATTATGTTTATAGTTTGGGTGGCGGAACGCTTGTTCTCCCTGGAAATAAGACCATTTTAATTTCATCACAATTAACTATTTATGACAATCTAACTTTTAAGTCTTCTCACGGAAAAACTACACTAAAAGCAAAAGGAAATGGCGTATATTCTTTTATGAATTGTAGTACAAATGCAAATTCAATCACGCTAGATAGTATTGTATTTGATGCACACTATAACAATTCAACTCATGCCGTTATTCTTAAAGGAGACGCAAATGCGGCAATTAAGGACAGAGATGCTAATGTGACAATCACTAATTGTACATTTAAAAACTTTATTCATGGAGCACAATCGGTTTACATAGAGTCTATTGATAATACGACAATAAGCAACTGTACATTTGATACTGTAAAAGGTGGTATTTTTTATCACAAAAGAAATGAACATTTAAGAATTAAAGACAATTACTTCAGCAATTTAAAAGGTCATGCGATCCATTTACAAGGAGCAAAAACAGAAGATCATTATTGTAGTGATGTCATCATTGAAGGAAATCATATTGTAATCAAGGTAAAAACTTGGAAACAAACTTCAAAACCACTTGTGGAAATATCTCCATGGGAACTTCCAGAACGACGACTATTTGCGAAACCTCAGGATTTAGATCTGGTAGTGGATCATGAACCACCCATTCCTAAACGACTTGGAGTTCATGGAATATATATGACATGCGGAGATGTTAATTTTAGTCACGAATCTTCACATCATGAAAATGTTGTCGTAGCAAATAATACAATTATTGGTCCTGGTCTTAGTTATGCTAGAGGTGGTTCTGCTGATTTATTTAGTTTGAAAGATATTGTTCGATTAAAATGTTATGGAAATACAGCTCGTAATTCTGGAGACCTAGGTTATGCTATAGAACGTTGCCATTATGGAGTTGTTTCAAATAACACCGCTGATCAGAATAATACTTGTGGAATTTCTATTTTTGGTTCCTCTCATATTTCAGTAGTTGGAAATGTTTGCACTTATAATGAGCAAGATCACGATCATGATAATTCAAAAAAATTACGATCAGCTCCTTATGGCGGTATTCGCGTAGAGTTTGATAGCGTACACATATTAATCACTGGAAATCACTTTTGTGGAAAAGGAAAGAATAAGAGGACTCAACAATATGGTATTGTCGTAAAGGAAGCAAGTGTTCCCATCGATGATGAATATAATCCTACAAGACCTCCATATAACATAAAAATCGGCGTGAATCATTACATTGAAAATGGCCTTGGAGATATTTACAATGAAATAGTAAGTACAATTATTGAAGACATAAGTGCAAAGGTTTTAAACAATAGTTGAAAACACATTCTTTTTTTTAAAAAACTTACAGATAAAAAAGAAACTAACTAAGTATTTTTACCTAATTATTTATAAAATATAAGCACTTTACGGTTTTCCGTAAAATTCATTTCGTAGTTATGAGTATCATTGAATTCTAATTCAATGATACACTTATCCTCCTACAAAATGAGCAATAACGTTTATATATTAAGAGAAAATAAAGATTCAGGTGAACTGCATTTATTTCTAGCCTCAAAAACCCAAGAAGATACATGTCGTTCGCAAGAAAAATCGATTTGTGGAAAAATGGATATTGAAGATGATTCCAAAACTATTTTTGCATGTCAACCCGAAAAGAGTGCCCGAAAACAATGTGCCAAAATAGGAAAAGCCATTTGTAGCAGATGTGTAGGCTATTTGTATGATGATGGATTACAAGGCTAATTAAGCGGCGTGACTGTTATTTAATACTAAATCGAACATCTGTGACTAAATTCCAAATAGCGCCTTTTTTGATTTCAACTTCGCCCATATCTCTGTAATATTTGATGTAGCCTTTGTGATCCCAGATAAATTGTGTAGAAGTTTCGTTATGAACTGAAAAATTACTTTCAACTGTAACCGCCGTATTTTTTTCATCATTCCAAAGATTCATTTTCTTATCTGTTGATTGCAAAGTATATAAACCTGAAGTTTCAAACGCCGTTTTATTTTTTGTTTGTGATGCTCCATAAGCTCCAAAATCTTTGCTTAAACTTACGATAGAACCGTAAATTTTTTCTAGTGCAACATCTTTTTTCCACTCAATTTTATTTACCGTTTGATATCCATGATTTGAAAAGATAGAAGTTTTATAATGAACTGCTTCCAGTGCATGCTTATTTTCTATTGCCGCATCATTTGAATCAGTTTCACACATGTTAGAAACTTGAATGTATTTGAATTCTTTACACGGTTTCAGTGCAAATTCTTCATTCGGATTAATTTCTTGTCCATCCATAAAAAATGTCACGGATTTCATTTTTTCATCACCGTGAAAACCGCCTGTAAAATCTACTTTGTTCGTTGTTCTATAGGCAAACTCATTTTCTCCAAACATCAAAGCGGTCAAATTTGATTTTACCATAACATCATATTGCACTTCATACACATATGCGTTACTAAGTCTAAATTGATTGGTATACACTGAGGAAGAAGTATCTATTTCATGTACAATTTCAAATCCATAATATTTAGATTGTTGCATTGTATCTTGAACAAAAGCAATGTATTTTACATTATTATCAACGCCAATTTTCTTAGAAGTAACATACATACGTGCATACTCAGTATCATCACATGAAACAAAAAAAGAAAGTACTGTAATGCCAATTAAAAATATAGAAAGTATGTTTTTTTTCATTGTAATTATTTTCCTTTTACACGTTCCCAAAAAATACTAAAAACATCGCCCATAGTCATATTTTCATCAAATTCTGGTTGAAAAGGTTTCATATTGAGTCGATCACCATCATGAAATATTTTGAATGAAAACACAGCTGATTTGCCATTTCCAGTATCTATAGAAGGATAACGCAAATCGCTGTAAATATACGTATCATCTTCGTTTTTTGAAAGATTGTAATACTCATTACTAAACCAAGCCAAGGCTGCCAAGTCAGGATTCGATTTCGGAATTAAATCATGCGTTTTCGGTATCACTTCCCAATCAGTAAAGACATTTTTGGTGTCAAACAACGAATAAAAAGCCACATGATAGTCCGTTTCGGTTTCTGCAATTCCAAACCATAATATATTATTTAAAATAGAAGGCTCTGTATTATAACGGTCGTAGACAATTCCTTGTTCGGCTAACGATTTTTCAAATACCGAATTGATATAAAATTTGTTTCCAATCGTAAATAGCATATAGGCAGAACTAATTCCTACGCCAAGTTTCAACCACAATTTTCGTGTTGGATTTTTACGATTGAAAAACATCATGACTATCAAACACAGTAAAAACGGAACTGTATAGGTAGGATCTGCCACAGAAATATTACTAAAAGCCACACGATAACTACTAAATGGTAAAAACAATTGTGTGCCATATCCTGTAAAACAATCTAAAATTGGATGTGTTCCTATGGATAGTAAAAATAACCAAGTCCAATCTTTCTGTGTGGTCATTCCTTTTCGTTTCTTGCCTTTATCGTATAATTTATAGCTAAGCCAACCAATTAAAAACGAAGCTAGTACTGCAAAAATTAATGAGTGCATGAATCCTCTGTGAAACAACATGGCGTCAATTTGATTGTCATAAAGCCAATTGCCAACAAACACATCTAAATCGGGAATGGTTCCACCAATAGCTCCTAACAATAACGCTTTATTTCCAATCTTTTTTCCTAAAGCGGCTTCTCCACAAGCGGCTCCTAATACAATTTGCGTTAATGAATCCATGAACTTTGTTTAGTATTTAAGTTTTTTTTAATTATAATAAAATAGAATTTGGGGTTAACGATTGGAGAGGAAAGG
>CAYGPQ010000024.1:0-48548 GCA_964351775.1 uncultured Kordia sp.
CGCAGTCGAGATTCAATTTAAGTCACTTAATTTAAAAGTATAAACTAAATTTCTATTAAAGTAATAATTCCATGTCACAACAAGACATCACCATAAAAATAACAGACCGAGAAGGCGTTTTGCACGAAGTACTTGCGCCAACGGACATGGCAATGAACCTAATGGAAATTGTGCGTTCGTATGAATTAGCACCCGAAGGAACCATTGGAATTTGCGGCGGAATGGCAATGTGCGCTTCGTGTCAATGTTACATAAAATCCGATCATGAATTGCCCGAAATGAGCGTTGATGAAGATATGATGCTTGCGGAAGCGTTCTACGTAGAAGATAACAGCCGATTAGGTTGTCAAATTCAAATGACACCAGAATTGGATGGTTTGGAAGTGGAATTGGCGCCTGAGAGTTAGGGCGAAGTTTTAGAATTTTGATTATTAATTAAAATAAAAAAAAGCAACTTTTATTTAGTGCTATCAAACTCTCCAACGCAATCTTCTGAAACGCATCTAACAAATGATGCACATAAGAAGAAGCTTCTAACTCTACCATATCTTTTTGCACACAATATGTTTCCAAAAAATGAACTTTCTTCAAAGCGTCAAAATAATTGTTTGCTTCTGTGGGTTTCAATAAGTCTAATAATTCTTTTTGCGCTTGTGTAATTTCCACTTTTTTTTATCATTAAAAACAGCTTTATTTTTTTAGTTTGATACCAATGTCTAAAGTAAATGATTTCATCGGAAAGTCGTGTTCGGCATAGTGAACACATTGATAATCAGTGAATAATATGATAAAATGAATTATAGATTATAAGAAAAAAACATGTTTTAGTTACAGTTTTTAATGTAAAAGATTTGATTTGTTAATGGTTCATCAAACAACAAAAAAATAAATTAACAATTACAATTCATAAAGAAGGTTGAAGTATTTTTTGAATAATAAACTAACATGTCACATCGAGCGCAGTCGAGATGAACAAACTACAAAACCCAAGCAAGTCCAAACAGTCTATTAACACCCAAAAATCACCACATATTGTAAGATTCTGTATCTTTGTAGACTAAACTGTTTCAGTTATGGAAAATAAAAACGAAAACAACAATTTAAGTTTGCCATTACAGCTCGTCATCAGTTTTGAGCAAGTAATGTCATTCTATGATACATATGTGGAAGATGAAAATCATCCATATCACAAATCTGCAAAAGAAATTACCACATACTTAGATACGTATCCTGAATTACGTTCAGGCTTTACTGATCTTTCAAAATTAGAAGAATACAAAGAACAAATCGATCTGCTTTTAGATGCTTTGTTCCCTGAAATCCTTTCGGATAATGAAATCAAAGTAGCCACCGTGCCATTTTCTTTTCATTCTTTTAAATATTCGAATCGACTCAAAAAAATACTTGAAAATGCAGATCAGGAATACTGTTTTACAGCTCGAAATTTAGAAGAAAGAGAACTGTATTTACATGCGTGCGTCATGATTTTGAATGTATGTTACGGATATACTATCGATCTAAAACGACCTTTCTTTTTCGATATTCCAGATAAAAATTTAGGAGTTACTAAACATTACAGAGTTGCATTTAATGGAGATTTTTGCCAAGTAGTTCCAACCGAAAACGCACCTAAAATTACAGATGAAGATGTCAAATTATTACTAGATAATTTTGATAATATTGAAGTTTGGAAAGAAAAATTTCCAGAAGACAGTTATGTGTTCAAAGGATTTGGAATCATGAATCTATTTGATGTCACGTTTGATGAAACACTTTCTTCTTTGAGAGAAAACTTATTGCGAAGTGATGACAATCTTTTGGCAGATATTCGTCAAAATTTAAGCGAATTCTTCAATATAAAGGACTTAAAATTAGGGTTTTCCATGTATGGAACTCCTGAGAATGACACCTATATCAGTCACTTAAAAAAATCGGAAAGCTTACTTTTTAAAGACGAAAAAGAAATTGCATGTTCTGAATTCTTTTGTGAAGGAATCTTGAAAAATATTTTCAAAAACCACAAAGAAATGGCGATTTCTGATATTGAAAAATACAAATCGCATTCGGGTGAAAACGGATTTTACAAACGATTGAAAGCACAAGGAATTCAGAGTATTATTTTAATTCCTATAAAGGCATCCAAAGGAAGAGATTTAGCCGTGTTGGAAATTGCGTCTCCAAGAGCATACGATCTTAATTCGGTAAATCAGCAAAAACTAAAGGATATCATTCCGGTATTTGAAGCAGCAGTTTCGCGTGCTTCTGAAGATTATCAAAACATACTAGAAGCTACTATTCAAGAGCAATATACTTCTATTCATCCTGCTGTAAAATGGCGTTTTTATGATGCTGCTGAAGCGTATCAAAACAAATTGGCGGAGCATGTAGAAGATCCAATGATTGATGATATTGTATTTGAAAATGTATACCCATTATTTGGACAAAGTGACATAAAAGGTTCTTCAATAGCGCGAAATGAGGCGATCAAAGAAGATTTAACAACACAATTAGAGTTAGCAATACAAGTATTAGAAGCAGCACTTAAAAAGGTAGAATTGCCCATATATGAAGAGTTAATTTTCAGAATTGCCATGTATTTAAACAATACCAAAGAAGGATTAAATGCTGGTGATGAATCAGGTATTTTACAATTCTTAAAAAAGGATATTTATCCGGTATTCAATCATTTAAAAAAATCAGATGACGAAATTGCAACACTTGTAAATACATACATGAGTAGTTTAGATGAAGAATTGCAAGTAGTATATGACAAGCGAAAAGCATATGAAGACAGCGTAAATATTCTGAATAAAAAACTTGCTAATTACCTCGATAAAAAACAAGAAGAAGCACAAGAAATGTTTCCGCATTACTTTGAGCGATACAAAACGGATGGTGTTGAGTACAACATGTATATTGGACAATCGTTGGTAAAAAACAAAACCTTCAATGATTTGTACTTATACAATTTGCGTTTGTGGCAATTGCAAAATATGTATGAAATGGAACAAGTAGCACATCATGCTAGAAAAAAAATGGATCACGACCTAGAAGTTGCTTCCTTAATATTAGTGCATAGCAGTCCGTTAGCGATTAAATTCCGAATGGATGAAAAACAGTTTGATGTTGATGGGGCGTACAACATTCGATACGAAATCATTAAAAAACGAATTGACAAAGCAAATATCAAAAATACTACGGAACGATTGACAACTCCAGGTAAAATTGCTATAGTATATTCACAAGATAAAGATGCACGTGAATATACAAAGTATATCAAATACCTACAATCGAAAAACTATTTTGGAAAGCTTGAAAAGCTCGAATTGGAAGATACACAAGGAATTTCAGGATTACGCGCTTTACGTGTAGAAGTCATTTATCAAGAAGATTTTCATGAAAAATCATCCATAACAATAGATCAGTTGATGGAAGAATTCAAATAGAATTCTTCCTATTTTTTAATGTATTAATAGAGCCGTTGTAGCTTCATGTACTTTTCTGCCAGCTTCAGGATCTCTTGTGTAAAATGCAATCACAAAAGCAATGACACTAATTACGATACCTACCATAAATACAGTATATGTAGTTCGTAACAGGTTGTATTTTCTATTCAAAACCAATCCTAAAAAGTATAAATCTTTCGTGAGCGAACCGTATAAATAATCGCGATCTTGCATCATTTCATTCATTCCCCATTCAAAATCTTCTAACTTCATTTGATGGAAATTTCCAAAAAATAACAAATTCACCTTTTTATTTGCAACATCTTCTTTGCTGAATTTTCCTTGTGTTACATTTGGTCGTGTTGCTAAAATAGAAAGCACAATTGATGTTACGGTAAAGAAGGTAAAAATGATGGTGGGATAAATTAAATAATCATTTGTTGGATTATCTAGTTTAGAAACTAAATTGGAAAGTACCAAAGACATAATAATGGCATTTACCGATAATAATATATTTGCTTTAGTGTCAGCAATATCACTTAGCGTAATGTGATTTCGTAGTGCAACACGAAACATCGTTTCAATTCCACGTTCTGGGAGCGCTACTTTATTCTTCTTAAAGCTTAACTCGGCTTTTTTATGTTTTAATTTTGATCTCTCGAAAGAAGACTTACTTTTTAATTTTAATAATTTAGATAAATTTTTTCCTTTTCGTTTTTGCCAGTTTTTTGCAGCGTACGCAGTATGAAACTTATGTGAACCTGTTAAGAATTTAATATTCTCATCAATCCATTCGTTTTCTGTTAGTGTTCTAGCTCTAGTAAGTTCCCATTCTTTTCGCAATAACGCTGACAAATCACTAAAATCCTTGCTTCCAATATGAGCGCAATCGGCATCACAAATAATTTTTTCAAGAAGTGTCGTTGGCGAATGCCCCATTTTGGTAGCCAATATCAATTGACTAATTACAGTGATATCTTCTTCGGAAGCGTTATGTTTTTGTAAAAAATCTTTCAAAATAACAACACCATCGCGCTCATGTTCTTCAATTCTTTTGGTATAGCCAACATCATGAAACCACGCTGCAATCAATAACTGCGATGCTTCGGGATCAGTAATCGCTAAGGCTTCAATGATTTCCTGTGTATTCTCAACAACACGTTTGGTATGTGATAAATTATGATAAACAAATTTGCTGTCTAAATTTTTATTCAAATAATCTACAACAAACTTTTCAGCTTCAACAATAAGCGTATCCATAAAGGTTTTTTTAATTTAAGTAAAAATACTAAACTTTCATCAATCTTAACAAAAGAACACTAAAACGTATACTTTAGTCATCTATTTTACGAAACCTTTCATAAGGTTTTGTTAAATATGTAATTGTAAGTTTATAACAAAGAAACGACTTAAAAAAGTGTGAAAACAATTCTTAAAATAAAACTATTCGGAACTGCCACTTGTCACAAAACAAACTACTATCAAACTGTTTTGAATGAGGCGGGATTTCCATATCAATTTTTAGATGTAGAAGAAAATGAAGCGCATGCGGAAGCGTTGAGAAATCTCTATGAAAATAGAAAACTCAACTTCCCTACGATTACCATTGGCGATAAAAAATTAAGAAATCCACGCACAGAAGAACTCGAAAAATGGTTAAAGAAACTAATGAAATGACACTTTTAAGATACATAGAACAATTACCACTTGGATATTCCGAAGTCATATACAATAACAAAAAATATGGTGTCACAAAAAATGAATTCAATGCAGGGAACAGTTATAAAATCTATGCAGAAGAACTAGGCGGGAACGATTTTATAAGTTTAAATTATTATATTACAAGTAAAGGCGAACTCTTAAAGCCTTGTGAAATGCCCGAACAAAAAGTCATTCACTTTTTAACCAACTTAAAAAAGCAGACATGAATATCATCGAAAACCTAAAAAACTACTTTACTACCAATAAAGATCAAGAAACAACAACAAAAGCTCCAGAAGGAATTTGCCCAAACTGTTGGGGCAAACAAGAATGGGATGGTCAATTTTATAAAAAAATAGTAGCAAACAACATTACTCCAGAACACAATGAGTATAACAACTTTATCCATGAAGTTGCGAGTAAACTAGATAAAATAACATTAAAAAAAGATGCCTATACGTGTGAAACTTGTGAGGTGAGTTACAAAAAGTAAATTATTTTGAAAATGAATGAGTATCTTTAAATCGATAAAACACCAACCAATGATAAAATCTTTACGATCACTAGGAATACTAGTCCTTTTACTCTGTTTTAGTGCCTGTGCTACGTTCAAAGCACAATATGCTGATAACTTAGAAAAATATACTTTCCCAACGAACAAAGAAATAAAACATTCGTTCTATCTCATCGGTGATGCTGGAAATTCTCCACTAGGCGAAACTGCGATTGCGTTACAACTATTTGAAAAAGAACTGCAAAAAGCATCTAAAAACAGCACCGCAATTTTTTTAGGAGACAATATATATCCTGCTGGATTGCCTAAAAAATCAAACAAGAAAAGAGCGTTTGCACAGCATCAATTAGATGTGCAAACAGGAATTGCGAAAGATTTCAAGGGAAACACCATTTTCATTCCAGGAAATCATGATTGGTATAGTGACGGTTTAGATGGATTAAAACGTCAAGAAAAATATGTAGAAAACATGCTGGGGAAAAACACATTTCTACCTGAAGATGGTTGCCCTATCGAAAAAATTCACATAAGTGAAGATATTGAACTGATATTGATTGATACACAATGGTATATTACCAATTGGGACAAACATCCAACAATTAATGACGATTGTGAAATTAAAACACGAACGAAGTTTTTAGAAGAATTTAGCAGTTTAATAAAAAAAGCACGCGGAAAAACTACTATTGTTGCGTTGCATCATCCAATGTATACCAATGGTTCGCATAACGGACAATATACGTTTAAAAGCCATTTATCGCCAATTCCAGTCTTAGGAACGTTAAAAAATTTAGTGCGCTCCACAAGCGGAACGGCAAATGTTGATATGTCCAACAAACGCTATAACGAACTCAAAAAACGAATCGTTACATTAGCGCAAGAAAACGATAAAGTCATCTTCGTTTCAGGTCATGAACACAGTTTGCAATACATTATGGAAGACAATTTGCATCAAATTGTAAGTGGTTCAGGAGCAAAAAAATCTGGAACACGAAATGTTGGAGGCGGACAATTTTCGTATGGAACACATGGCTATGCACGATTAGATGTTTTTAAAGATGGTTCTTCTTATGTGCGTTTCTATTCAGCAACAGAAAACAAAATAGTTTTTGAAACGGAAGTGATTAGAGCACCAGCGCCAGAAGTAAAAACAGTCTACCCAAAAACATTTCCAAAAGAAATATCAGCATCTATTTACACCAAAGAAGAAACAAATAAATCTAATTTCTACAAATTTTTATGGGGCGAACGTTACCGAGAACAATACAGCACGCCTGTAAAAGCACCAACAGTGGACTTAGACACTTTATTTGGCGGATTGAAACCTGTGCGAATGGGTGGGGGAAACCAATCAAAATCCTTACGACTAGAAGACAAGAACGGAACGCAATACGTCATGCGTGCATTGCGAAAACAAGCATTACGCTACTTACAAGCTGTGATGTTCAAAGATCAATACATCAAAGGGCAGTTTGATGATACTGCCACAGAAGATTTATTACTAGATGTATTTTCGGGAGCACACCCGTATGCACCGTTTGCTGTTGGAACATTAGCGAGTGCTGTAAATGTGTACCATACAAATCCTGTATTATATTATGTGCCAAAACAAAATGCTTTAGGAAAATACAATGATAATTTTGGGGGCGAATTGTATATGATTGAGGAACATACTTCAGAAGGACATGACGACAAAGCGAGCTTTGGCTATCAAAATAAACTAGAAAGCACAGACGATTTCTTAAAAAAATTACACAAAGATGAAGATATTGTCATTGATGAAGCATCTTACATTAGAGCACGTTTATTTGATATGCTTATTGGCGATTGGGACAGACATCAAGATCAATGGCGCTGGATAGAATTCAAAGAAAATGGCAAAAAAGTTTTTCGTCCGCTTCCGCGAGATCGCGATCAGGCATTTTCCAAAATGTCAGATGGTTTCCTATTAAGCGCTGCGGTAAAAATAATTCCCACAGCACGATTATTGCGTAAATATGATAAAGATGTCAAAGATGTCAAAGGAATGAATGTGGAGCCATATCCGCTAGACATGGAACTCATTCAGCAATCGGGAAAAGATGTTTGGGACGCGCAAGTAAAAATGATTCAAGAAGGTATAACAGATGAAGTCATTGAAAAAGCATTCTTAGCATTTCCTGAAGAAGTACGTGATGAAGCAATGGAAGAAATAAAAATGTACCTCAAAGCAAGACGTGAAAATCTGCAAGCCATTTCAGATCGGTACTACAAACTAGTTAATAGACTAGCGGTTATTAAAGGAACCAATAAAGATGATTGGTTTGATATTGAGCGCATGCCAAATGGCGAAACAAAAGTGACCGCTTACAGAATAAAAGATGGAGAGAAGAAAGACATTTTTCACGAACGTGTTTACAAGAAAAAAGAAACAGAAGAAATCTGGATTTACGCGCTAGATGATGACGATGTTTTTCATGTATTTGGAAGTGGAAATCACCTAGTTAAAGTACGTTTGATTGGTGGACAAAATAATGATACGTACGACATTCAAAACGGTAAAAAACTAACGTTCTATGACTATAAGTCTAAGAAAAGCACCATCAAAACGAACAAAGGCACCAAAGTCTTAACGGACAATTACGAAACGAATGTATACGATTACAAAAAACTAAAAAACGGAACTACACAAATATTACCAGCCTTAGGATTCAATCCGGATGATGGTTTCAAAATAGGGTTTTCAGCGGTACAAACCAACTACGGATTTGAACGCAATCCATACACATCACGTCACAGTTACAGAGCTTCGTATTACTTTGCAACCAATGGATTTGATGTTGGCTATATAGGAGAATTCAACAATGTCATCGGGCGGTGGAATTTACTCCTTGGCGTAGATTTTAACAGTCCTAATTTTGCAGTAAACTTCTTTGGATTTGGAAATGATACACCAAACTTTGAAGCGGATGACGATGACGGATTGGAAGTAGATTTAGATTACAATCGTGTCAAAATACGAACGTTCAGATTCACACCTTCGCTCATGTGGCGCGGACAATTAGGCGGAAGCTTCCGAATAGGATTACTCTATGAAAGCAACGAAATAGAACGCACGTTAGGACGTTTCTTAGATCAAAGTTTACCAGCAAATTCAAGTTTATTTGACAAACAAGATTTCTTTGGAGCTGATGCAAAATATCATTTTGAAAATAGAGACAACAAAGCATTTCCAACAATGGGAATGGAAGTAAGTTTAGAAACAGGTTACAAAAACAATGTCAGTACTTCCAAAGGATTTGGATACATCATTCCCGAATTTTCTATCGATCACCGATTAATTTCAAGCGGGCAAGTAGTATTAGCCACAAAATTACGGGGGCATATAAACTTTGGAGAAGGATTTGAATTTTATCAAGGTGCCACTTTAGGTGCCAATACAGGATTAAGAGGTTATAGAAACGAACGATTCACAGGAAAACGAGCGTTTGTGCAGACTACCGACATTCGTTGGAATCTTCGCAAAATAAAAACAGGATTAATGCCCGTAAACATTGGCGTTTTTGGAGGATTTGATTACGGTCGTGTTTGGATTAGCGACGATCCATCTAAAAAATGGAACACATCATTTGGTGTTGGAATTTGGGTAAATGGAGCAGATGTGCTGACTGCAAACTTATCGTTGTTCAATTCGGATGATGGACCGCGTTTTGCATTCGGTGTTGGATTTGGATTTTAATTGATTACATATGAAACTATTCAGAAACCAAAGAAGTAAGCTTTTGAAAAATAAAAAAATTGGCAACTATCTCGCGTATGCGATTGGAGAAATTATTTTAGTTGTCGTTGGAATATTGATTGCAGTTTCGCTCAATAATTGGAATCAAAATCGGAAACAACAACAACAGTTACTCAATATATATACAATTATTGCAGACGAATTAAAGAACGATCTAAAAGAAATAGAAAAAATTCAAAGTTCCTATCGTGTAACCAAACCTGTATTCACCAAAATACTAAATGATTCTGTAAGCGCCGTAGATTATGCAGTGAATCCACAATTTACCTATATCATGATTGGGTTTCCTGAAATCACCTTCAATAAACGCGGTTACAATCAATTAACAGCGTTTAATACGGATAATTTTCAAGATAGCTTGTCTACACATATTATAGAATTTTACACAGAGCGTTTGCGTGAAATCAAGATAGACGACGATATGCGAGCTACAGACATTAAGGAGAATTATTCACATTTCAAGAAAAACCACACTTGGTGGGCAGATGTTATTTCGTTAAAACCGAGCAAAGAATTTGTAGCCTACGCGTTGACTGATCCCGATTATAAAAACAGAATTGCAACTACGTATTTCATGGCATACAACGTGTTCTTACCTGAATTAGAAACCTTCAAAAAACGAGCAGAAATTATTTTAGCAGAAATTGAAAAGCGAGAGGAATAACGTTTTAACCGCTCATCATATTCAATTTTCCGTTTATCATATTTTATACTGTACCGATATAAAAACAAACTACTTTTACATCGTAATCAAAAAACAACAGACATGCAATTCGTTACAATATTCAAAATCATTTTTAGATTAGCGTTCTTTTTAGGAACGCTCACTGCTTCGGCACAAGACATTTCAGGAACGTGGAAAGGAGATTTAAAAGTACAAGGAATGGAACTTCCATTAGCTTTCAACATTTCACAAACTGATGGAACATTTACCGCAACTTTAGACAGTCCGCAACAAAACGCATTCGGAATTCCAATTGACAAAACTACGTTTGTAGAAAACAAATTGACCATTACGCAAAGTCAAATGGGAATGGAATACACCGCAACGTATACTGATGGAACTTTTAAAGGTACTTTCAAACAAGCTGGACAAGTATTTCCTTTAGACTTAACAAAGGGAGAAAAGGTTGTGAAAAAAGACAAACCACAAGAACCTAAAAAACCGTATCCGTACGCTTCTGAAGAGGTTACTTTTGAAAATGCAAACGCCAATAATATTAAATTTGCAGGAACATTAACGTTGCCAAAAGATGTGAAAAATCCGCCAGTAGCGATTCTTATTACTGGTTCTGGGCCACAAAATCGCGATCAAGAATTATTAGGACACAAAACATTCTTAGTATTATCTGATCATTTAACACGACAAGGAATTGCCGTACTGCGTTATGACGATAGAGGAACCGCAAAATCAGAAGGCGACTTTTCAGTAGCAACTTCTTTTGACTTTGCATCCGATGTAGAAGCAGCCATGGCATATTTACAAACAAGAAGTGATGTTGTAGATGTAAACAAAATTGGATTGGTTGGACACAGTGAAGGCGGATTGATTGCTCCAATTGTAGCTGCCAAAAACAAAAATGTAGCGTTCTGTGTATTACTTGCTGGTCCAGGAGTTTCAGGAAGAGTAATTTTACAAACACAAAGTAAAAGAGCCGCTGAATTAGAAGGAATTCCAGCCGAAGATGTCGCAACTTCCCAAGCAATCGCTGTAAAAATATATGATATTCTAGGAAATTACAAAGGAGATACTTCCAACAAACAACTGCTAGAATTATTTGAGGAAATGAAAACAAAAATGACTTCTGAGAGAGCAAAGGCAGAACTTACGGATGCAGCAATCAAATCACAAGTTAAAATGATGACAACTCCATGGATGTTAACATTCATTGGATACGATCCGCAAGCTTCCTTACAAAAAGTAACTTGCCCAGTATTAGCCATAAACGGTGAAAAAGACTTTCAAGTATTACCAAAACTAAATTTGGATGCCATTGAAAAAGGATTGAAGCATAACAAGGATGTCACTATCAAACAATTTAAAGACTTAAATCACTTATTTCAAACTTCTGAAACGGGCGCTTTAAGCGAATATGCTGAAATAGAAGAAACATTTGCGCCCGTAGCATTAAACTATGTTTCTGCTTGGATCAACAAAAGATTTTAATCATCAATCAATAAAAAATGCGCTTTTTCAAGTTTGAGAAAGTGCATTTTAATATTTTAGACACTAATTCATTACATATGGCTGTTTCTAAAAACGTAAATGCAATCTTATTTTGGGTGTTTCAATTTATAGGTTGGGGATTTTTAACCACAACCAATGTTTGGGCAAAAGCTTTTGTGGTTTCCAAAGATAAAAGTCAACCTGTTTACTTTCTCTTTGAAGGTTTGGTGTTTATTATCTTGGGAATTGGATTGACAACGTTTTTTAGAAACTACTTAAAACGTATCAAATTTATTGAAAATCAAACCCGAAAAAACTACCTAAAAGTCATCGCTGTTTTCTTTACAATGTCTTTGGTATTTTCGTTGACACTTATTCTGCTCAGTTCGTTGATGTTTGCCTCTATCAATGAAAGAGCAATAGAAATGTCAATATTAGCCGTAATTTCAACAATAATTAATGTTACATTATTTTTATTTTTCTGGACGCTTATTTATGTTGCAATAAAATCAGTAGCGCGTATGCAACGTATTAAAATGGATCGTTTACAATTAGAAGCTTCACTGAAAGAATCACAATTAAATACGCTCAAGGGACAATTGAATCCGCACTTTATGTTCAATAGTTTAAACAATATTCGTGGGTTAATGTTAGAAGATGTAGAGAAAGCGAGAGATATGCTCACACGACTTTCCGAAATGTTGCGCTATTCGTTAAACATGAACAACGTCAATGCAATTTCGATTGAAGAAGAACTCGAAATAGTAAATAATTATATTGCATTATCCAAAATACAATTGGAAGATCGACTAGAATTTCAACAAGAAATAAAACAAGCACTCACACAAATAAAAATTCCGCCAATGGTATTGCAAATGTTGGTAGAAAACGCCATTAAACATGGAATTTCTAATCAAAAAGATGGAGGAAAAATTACATTGATTGTCACGGATGATAACGAAAAAATTATCCTGCAAGTAAACAACACGGGAACATTAAACACCCACACAGATTCTACCCGAATTGGCCTAGATAACATTAAAAAACGTTTGGAATTATTGTATGGAGATACGGCGCAATTTACGCTGAAAGAAGTTGAAAATGAAGTACACGCCATCATTCAAATACCCGTAGTGTAATTATGGAAAATATCACAGCAATCATTGTAGAAGATTCTCGCTTGGCGCGAAATGAATTAAAAGAACTCTTAAAAAAGCATCCGAAAATTGAATTGGTGGGAGAAGCCGAAAATGTTGACAACGCCTACGAACTGATCAATGAAACACAACCGAAAGTATTATTCTTAGACATTAATATGCCTGAAAAAAACGGTTTTGAACTCTTGGAAATGCTAGAAAATGTTCCGCTAACTATTTTTACAACGGCGTATGATGAATATGCGATTAAATCGTTTGAATACAATGCGTTTGATTACTTACTAAAACCCATCAATCAAGATCGATTTTCCAAAACAATAGAAAAAGTCATTGCTACGATTGATAAAGAAACAACTGATGAAAAACCATTTGAGTTGCACCGTCAAATCTTCATCAAAGAAGGTGAAAACTGTTGGTTGATTAAAATTTCTGAAATTTCAGTATTCGAAATTGTCGGAAACTATACGCGTGTATACTTTGAAGATAATAAACCGTTAATCTACAAATCGCTCAATCAAATAGAAGCGAAATTACCAGAAGCGACTTTTTTTAGAGCCAATCGACAACAAATTATCAACCTCAATCATGTAGATAAAGTCATTCCGTGGTTTAATGGAAAGCTAAAAGTAACCATCAAAAATTCAACGCAAGAAATAGAAGTTTCCCGAAGACAATCGTATAAATTCAAAGAAATATTTGGGTTTTAAACAAAAAAAGACTGCTTTTCTGTATAATCCCTCCTTCGCTTACGGCAAACACAAAATATTCCAACACGGAATAATTCTGTGCTATCAATCTGTGATGATAACCAGCTTCAAAAGGAATAGAAGGAATATCGTATACTATTAAAATTATGTTTTATCAAGATGCGTTTTAGAAGAATCATTTGTTGAATCGGTAATTCCTTGTAATTCTTCTTCGGTCAAATGACGCCATTGTCCAACAGGAACATCCAACAAAATGTGCATAATGCGCGTACGTTTTAGCTTGACAACATTATAGTCTAAATACTCGCACATTCTACGAATTTGACGGTTTAAACCTTGTGTCAACACAATCGTAAAGGTATATTTTGTAAGCTGTTCCACTTTACATCTTCGTGTAAGCGTTCCTAAAATTGGAATTCCATCGCCCATTTTTTGGATAAAATCAGCCGTAAGCGGACGATTCACCGTCACTTCATATGCTTTCTCGTGATTATTTCGCGCGCGCAAAATTTTATTGACAATATCGCCATCACTTGTTAATAAAATCAAGCCTTCACTGGGTTTGTCTAAACGTCCAATAGGAAAAATTCGCGTTGGATAATTGATATAATCAATAATATTATCTTTCTCCACTTTTGTATCTGTAGTACACACAATTCCGACGGGTTTATTGAATGCCAAATACACCTGTTTTTCTTTTGAATCAGAAATCAACTTGCCATCAACGCGTACTTCATCGCCAGGCGCAATTTTTGTACCCATTTCAGGAACAACGCCGTTAATAGTAACGCGTCGTTGTTCAATCAATTTATCAGCTGCTCTGCGTGAACAGTAGCCAGCTTCACTTAAAAACTTGTTGATTCTTGTCAATTGTAATTTGCTCATTTAAAATCCTTTCAGTTTGCAAATTTAAGGAAAATAAATAGCCAATACTTTTATATACAAAGAAGTTCTAATGATTCTCAATAAAATCTTTTAATTGCTGTACATCACCATTAAACAAATCGTAATCGTTTGCGGTATCTCCAATTTTATAATTGTCTGATTGTTGCCACAAAACCCATTCAGTTCCTGCCCAAGCCCCAGGCATTGTTGGTGTTGTATGCGTTGTATAATTGGCTATCCAAAGTGGATATTTTGCAAAACGTGGATCTGTAAGATATGAATTTCCAATATTTACGTCCGTATAAATCATGGGAACTCGATTGTATTTTTGTTCTAAAATATCTAAGAATGTTAACAAATCAGCTATAATTTGATCTTTTGGTTGCGTTCCAACAATACTTCCTTCCTCAAAATCTACAATGGGTGAAAAGGCAGTTGTAGGCAAATCGCCCAACGCATTTAAAAAGTTTTGCGCTTGTGGTTGCGGCGCGTCGTTCGTTCTGTAAAAATGATAGGCACCTTTGATAAAACCTTGTTGTGTAATGGTATTCCAGTTTTCGGTAAAGTTCGGGTCTGTATAGGTAATTCCTTCGGTAGCTTTACAAATCACAAAATTCAAATCAGTATTGCTTGTTGAAATAGTAGTGATTTCGTGTCCTTGAAATTTAGAAATATCAATTCCTTTTGTTTGTGCTGACATCATAGTAGATTTGGTTTTTTAATAGTTTTTTAGCGGTAACTAAGTTACAGAAAAATATAGTTAAAATCAGAAATTAAGGCTTAATCAAGTGTAAATGCGTATAAATTTCGCCCTTTTCCATGAGATCTTTCATCTGTAATATACACAGTGGTATTATCTTTAAAACAAATACCTTCTTTTTGTGAGGTATGACCTAAATCGAATTTTGTCATTTTTCCACTTAAAAAATCATCGTCTTTAAAATCGGTAAACTGCCAAACAGTAGCATGCGAAAGTAGTACAACTTTCTTTCCATCTGGACTTATGGCGGCAGAAGTAATCCAACATTCCAAATCATCACAGGTAGTATAAGTACTGATAAATTCAGCTTCGTGTGTTCCCGGCGTTGCAGGAATTTTATACAAATCAGTACGTCCGTAAGCCTTCTTTACACGGCTTTTTGTGAACATATATAAATATCCATTATAATGAAAAAATGATTCTATATCAAAATGCCGATCTTTCTTTTTCGGTGGAAATTTCTTTTGATTGGGAAATGAAAACTCAATAACTTCAGGAACAATACTTTTTTTAGTTGCAATATCAGTTGCTGCAAGCTTATACACTTTCAACTGTTTTCGATCATTATTATTATTTCCAAAATCGCCGATATAGATATTTCCTAAGGAATCTTTCGTGACATCTTCCCAATCTTCATTTCTTCCTTCAATATAAAGTGTCTTTGAAATATAACCTTTCACATTTACCAAATACATTCTTGGATAATTTCCACCATCATTCACCATCCAAAAATTAGCTGAATTTGGAATGCTCTCAACACCAGAAACTTCTTTTAAATCACTCGGTAATTTGGCAACATAGTTGAGTTGTCCATAATTTACAGTGCAATTCGTACATAATAAAATAAAAGCGAGTTGTTTCAGAAATTGAAGTTTCATTAAAATGTGTTTTTTCAAAAATAAAGCTTTCCATACAGAAGATGAAACTTTACGAATCAATTAAGAAGAGTTTAAGATTTTATAAAGTTATAAATGCTAAATGTTGAATTTTAAATTAAAAAACGTTCCTTTTAAAGTCTTGAATCTTGGTTCTATTGTCTTTGCTCTTTTTAAACACTACATTTACACCTTCAAACAACACACATGCAAACCATAGATGTTCTAATAATTGGCGGCGGCGCAGCAGGATTTTTCACAGCAATCAATATTGCCGAAAAACATCGGGAGAAATCGGTGGTCATTTTAGAAAGAGGAAAAGAATTTTTAACGAAAGTCCGAATTTCTGGTGGCGGAAGATGTAATGTAACGCACGCGTGTTTTGATCCAAAAGAACTCGTAACCTATTACCCTAGAGGTGAAAAAGAAATGTTAGGACCTTTTCATCAATTTTGTTGCGGCGACACGATGGCGTGGTTTGAAGAACGCGGAGTGGAACTCAAAATAGAAGATGATGGCAGAATATTTCCAGTGACGGATTCTTCACAAACGATTATTGATTGTTTTCTGAATGAATCAAAAAAGTACAATGTAGACTTCCGAACCAATCATGCGGTAAAAAGTATTTTAAAAGTGGATGATTTGTGGAAAGTGGAAACGAGTCAGGGAACATTAACTGCTGAAAAGGTGGTTTTAACCACAGGAAGCAATCCGAAAATGTGGGCAATGTTGGAAACACTCGGACATTCCATCATCCCTGCGGTTCCATCTTTATTTACATTCAATATCAAAGATCCTCGGATCAAAGATTTACTTGGAATTGCTACACAAGCAAGCGTAAAAGTGGTCGATACAAAACTGGAGTCTAATGGCCCATTACTTATCACACATTGGGGAATGAGTGGCCCGGGAATTTTAAAATTATCCGCTTGGGGCGCACGTATATTGGCGGACAAACACTACAATTTTCAAATTCAAGTCAATTGGTTGGATACGGTTTCTAAAGAAGATTGTCTGGAACAAATTAAAGATTTCAAAATAGAACTCGCTAAGAAAACAGTCCAAAAAAACAATCCATTTGAATTGCCAAAACGTTTGTGGCAGCGAATTGTGAACGCTTCTGGAATTCAAGAAGACGGACGTTGGGCAGATTTGAACAAGCAACAAACCGAGCAATTGGCGAGTCAACTCACAGAAGCAATTTTCAATGTAAATGGAAAAAGTACTTTCAAAGAAGAATTTGTCACGGCAGGCGGCATCGATCTCAAAGAAGTCAACTTCAAAACCTTTGAAAGTCGCAAACAAAAAAACGTATACTTCGCAGGTGAAATTCTTAATATTGATGCTGTCACTGGCGGATTTAACTTTCAAAATGCTTGGACAGGAAGTTATATTATTGCGAATAGTATTTTTTGATAGTTATTAGTAGGTAGATTTTTCAAATCTTCACTTGGAATAGTTTTTCGGGTTCTTTTATTCTAGTAACGAGTTAGTTTAAACTCAGTTAAAAATTAATCCTCAGACACTTTCAAATACGTAATCGTCTGACCGTATTTCATATAATAATAACCCGTTACTGTGTTGCCGTTTTTAGCAACAATTTCTGCGGTAATATATTCTTCAAAAGCCATTTTGTTGCCGTCTTCAGTAGTAATATAAATGGTATCAGGTAAATCACCAGCAGTTTCGTTTTCTGCGCCACTTAAGATGCCTGTAATACTTTTGTAACTACTGTCTATTTCAGGAGCCTCTTCATCATCGTACAAGGTTTTTCCGTTAAAATGAAGATCCATTAATATATTTTCTGAAGTGTCTGTATAATAAAAAGTTACATACTTGCCTTGTAAACTTTCTAAATCTACTGCACTTTGAGAAATTGCTTCAACATTTAGGTTAAAGTCAGCTTCGGTCTGTTTTTCAGGAAATTCAACGGTCACGATAAACATCGGATATTGCGCATCTTCTATGGTTTTAATAATTCCGTATTCGCTAATTTCATCCTCCGTTGGTTCTCTATCAGTCTGCTGATCTTCTTCCTTGAGTTCTTCTTTTTCGTCAACGACTACTTCTTTTTCTGTCTGAGTGTCCACCGCTTTTTTAGCTTCCGTTTTACAACTAAAAAGCTGAAAAGAAAATACTGTGATTGCTATAAACACGATTGCTTTTTTCATCTGCTTTAATTTTTTTAAAATCAACTTATTTTAGGAGTTTGTTTTTCTTGCCTTATGTAAATGTAGTGATTGTATTCAGATATAAATTCAATCATGCTTAAAATTAATTTGTGAATTCTTGGTAAAAAATCAACAATCAAAAATCGTCAATTGTTACTCAAAAATTACGTTATCAAACAAAAATTCCCCAATAATACGATGCGCATTGTCGTTGATGTGTAAATCTTGATCCCAGTATACTTTTTCAGTTGTATTTTGTAATACAGGTATTAAATCGTGGTGTTCAATGTTTTGCGCAATGAGGAATTCGGTGAATGTTTTTGTCAATGTTTGATTGATTGCCATTGTTTCATCATCCAAGTTGTGTAGTTTCTGGACTTCTTTTCGAAACGCTTGATTCACGTCTAATTTAGAAGGTAACAAAGTAACGATGAGTCGAATATTTTCCTGTGCGCACAACTCCTTAATTTTTAAAAGATAGTATTTTGACAATTCCATCGTGCGTTCTTTTTCTGATGGAAACGATTCAAAAAAGATTGTTTGTTCCAATCCTTGCGTATATGGAATGCTTTTTTGTATATCCGATTGAAACTTTCTGCGGAAGCGCATCCAAACACTTCGATACACATTAGAAATACTTGTGCGATCGTCTTCAAAAATTGCCGCTTCTCGAAAATCATTTCCTGTAAACACATTGATAATGAAAATTTCAGGCTTCAAATCTGTATACTTTTTCAAAAAGCCATAATAATTTCGAAAAGTATAATAGCCAACGCCGCCATTCATGCAATTATACTGCAATGTGCTATCAGAAGCATTTAGTTTTTCTTCCCAAATATTGACAAATGATTCCGTGTTGTGTTTTAATACGCCATCTGTGTGTGAGTCACCCGTAACTAAAATACGATATTCGTTTGGACGCTTTTCAACAATATCAGCATCTTCTCGAAAACCGATGTTATTTGTACGTCTTTGGGTGGAGATTTTTTGTTGTGGTGTTCCCCAATTATCCATAAGATGAATGTTGGGTTTGTGAATAAAAATTGCAGTGGAATCTGGTATAAAATACACGGCTTGTTTGGGCGCGGTAAAGGTAAAAAAGGTTTTAATTCGATTGGCTTCTACAAAATAGGCTATCACAGCTAAGATCATCAAAAGTCCAATTAAGACTAAGAAATTGATCAAAATAAGGCGCGCATATTTCATAAAAGAAGTTTCAAACAAAGGAACTAAAAATATACAACAAACAAAAAAACAGTGTATTGTATTTTTCAAAGTGTAAAATCGCGAAAAGCGTTTAAAAATAGATCAAAATGAATCCTATATTTTCCTTACATTTATGCCCGAAACGCAAGGAAACAACTTCATGATTTTTGATTATTCGAAATGGAATACAACGTTAGCGACTGATACAAAAAAGTATATAGAAGCAACACCGTATCCGCATATTATTTTTGATGATTTTTTAGAAACTGCTGCGGCTGAAAATGCGTTGGACGTGTTTCCGAAAATTCAAGATGACGGCTGGATTCACTATGTACATGTGAATGAAAAAAAACATGGGCTTAATAAATTAGATTTAATTCCTGCGTTTATCCGCGATGGAATTATCAAAGAATTAAATTCGCCCGAATTTATTACCTATTTAGAAAACCTTACGGGAATTGACAATTTATTGCCCGATACAACGATTGAAGGTGGCGGAATTCACCAAAGTGAAAATGGCGGCTATTTGAATATTCATGCCGATTTTACTGTGCATCCACACAAAAAAACCTGGCGACGACGCGTGAATGTGTTGGTCTATCTCAACAAAAATTGGGAAACTTCGTATGGCGGCGCGTTGGAATTATGGGATAAAGATATGTCGAAATGTGCTGTAAAAGTGGAACCTATTTTTAATCGAATTGTCATTTTCAATACCGATGAAGATTCATATCACGGCTTTCCCGATCCGATAGAATGTCCGGATGATGTCACGCGAAAATCAATTGCATTATACTATTTCACAGAAGAAAAAACTGGTTCGTTTCGACGAAGAGCTACGAATTATCGTGCGCGTCCAAATGATGGTTTCAAAGCCGTTTTTATTTGGCTAGATAAAAAAATGATTGCAATCTATACCTGGCTCAAAGGAACATTAGGGATCAACGATGATTTTGTGAGTAAAGTGTTGAATTTCTTTCGAAAGAAGAAGTAGGGTTAGATTGTTAGTCACGCTTCGCTTTAGTATCGCTTTGCTCTTGGATTTTTAGACTTGCTACGCTTTTGATTTCAGAATGCTTTAATTGTTTAATTATCCGTCAGATCGAGTGAATTTGTGAAACAAATTGGTATCGAGATCTACTATGAAAAGTAAATGATTCTCGATACAATTTTTCTTCATTTCATTACGAAAAGCCACTCGAATTGACGCTTTTAGCCAAACCTCCGAAACACTTTATACAAAATCATCACAACCCATTGCGTACTACAAACGCTGAGTAATACGCCAAAAATTTCATAGGTTTCTATCAAAAGGAAAATAAGGCTAAAATTCACAAAAAAGCCAAAAAAGCTGATGTAAATAATGGTGCGTTCTTTGTGGTTTTTCATGAGTTCCATGATATTTAAGGTGTAAAAATAGCAAGGCAACGCAATCAATCCGCCAACTACATAATATTCGTAGGTAAAACCTAATTTCACAAAATATTCCATCACAAACCAAATAGCAAATCCGCCTAAAATCGTCAACGGAAATGCTGCTGCATATAATTTATATTTCATCTTTTGCACAACTTCATCAGAAACACGATACACATGTTTGGTAAACGGAATGGTCATATAAGCCGCCAAGGCTTGCAACATTAAAAAGGCAGTAATTAACAACTGATACTCTGATAATTGCGATTTTTCTAAGTAAAAATCAACCACGTAAATATCTACTTTAGACATCAACCAACCACTCAGGCCAAGGATGAAAAAAGGCAGTCCAGCTTTAAATTCTTGGATAGAAAGCGTTGCCGAAAATGATTCTTTCCAAAAGTTGAGTTGTACACTTAATATACATAGTTTAACCAAAATGGCGAGCGCATATAGTTGCAAAAATGTTTCTAAATCAAAGGTTTCAACATAGAAAATACTTCCGAAAATGATTCCAAAAGCTACAATTTCTGCCACTAATTGCGCGCTAAACTTTTGATGGTATACAACCAATGTGCTTAATGATGCATATGTAAATGTTAACACGACGAGTACAATTGCCCAAAGGGAAATATGGACAGGGAAAAATAAAAGTAGCAACAGCGCAAAAGGCAACAACAAACTTCGCGATAAAAAATTACTGAAAAACGCATGATACATTTGTCCCGGTTCTTGACTGTATTTTCGGAGTAAATGATCTCTATTTCCCCAACCGAGCATAAAACTGATAAAGAAAACCCACAACATGACGTTAATCAAGCTTGCCCAGTCTGTTTTTCCAAAGACTTTCACACCAAAAACCACAATCAAAAAGTTAAATGCAGGACTTGCAAACCCTTGAAGTGTATTCATTCCTATGGTGATGAGTCTACGCATGGTACAAATTTAGATACGCATTTATAGATTGTTTTTCCGAACTTAATTCAATACGTTTTTCAGCTTCTTTTTCTGTTAAAAGTAAGGCTTTGCAGGCTTCAATCAATTCAGTTGAATTATTGCAAACGTTCCAGTTCTGAGACTTTTTTGCGAGTCCAACATCGTACGAAGCAATGTGCATTCCTGAATATAAAGCTTCTAAAAATACAAACCCAAACGATTCATACGAACTTGTGTGCAATAGTATGTTTGATTGCGCCATTGTTGCTAAAACTTCCGTTCTTGGTAGTTTTCCCAAAAGTGTAATGATTTTTTCTAAGCCTAAATTTTGAATCTGTATTTCGAGTTCATTTCGCAATGCGCCACCGCCAATAATAGCAACCTTGAGGTTTTTGTGTTTTTTTGCTAAAGCTGAAATGATCTCGATGAAATCTGAATAATTCTTGATGGCATTCAACGATCCAACACCTAAAATATCAATCGTATTTTCTTGCAATTCAGGAAACTCAGCAACATCCAAATACCACGGAATAATAGTCGATTCTAAATTATATGTTTTCAATAATGATTGATGATGATTCTTAGAAAGTGTCACCATTTTTGTATTGGAAACTGTCAAATTTTTCGCATACGAGTTTTCAATCGAAGCATCTTGTCCCATTACAGTTACCACATGATTGATACTATATTTCTCCGAAAATCGTTGTCCAATTCGAGAACATTCGCCAATCCAAAAACTATGAATGGTATCAATTTTTTCTTTTTGATGTAGTTTTTTGAGGGTTTTCAACGCTTTTTTCCACGTCCATAATTTCTTCAAACGCTTGTTTTTTCCGTTTAGTGGAATCACTTTAATTCCATGCCAATCGTACGTTTTCTTTGTAAATGGAAACTGAAATGTAAGCAGCGTAAGTTTTGCATTTGGCAACGCTTTTCGCATACTTTTTAAGAATACTTGCAATGCAGGAATTGTGGTAGAATCTTCCTCAGATTCCGCAAAACCTGGGGTTAAAAAAACGATATGTGAATTAGTAGTATTCATCTTTTATTCCTGCGCAGGCGGGAATCTCATTATTGTATTATTTAAAATTCGTCAGTTCGAGTGCTTTTCTGTCACATCGAGCATTATTGAAATCAAAATATATTTTGATTGAAAATACCTAGCGTAGCTATCGAGATGCAATCGAAAGACGTTTTGTTATTACTTTCCTGTTACACTAATCGGAGTCCACGCTACATTCGTAAACACCAAATCCGTTTCTTTAATCAATTCAGGATTTCGCTGTATATCTTTAAATGAAATCTGTGTACCATCCGTTTTATAAATGTATGTATATGCTTTTACATCGTCATATAAATTTGCGATTTCCTTTCGGATGCGACTTTTAAATAGTGAAAATCCAAAGGTATTTTCGAGTCGCATCAACACTTTGTTTAAAAAGCCTGACGGTATGTGTTTGTTGTATAAATGTTCATTTAAAAAGTCATAATGAAACGACACATATAAAGTTGGATAGTGTAGTTTTTCTAAGGCTTTCCCAATTGTTGGTAAAATTTGAAACTCAGCGCCTTCCACGTCCATTTTGATAAAATCTACTTGCTGGATGTTCTCTTTTTCTACAAAATTAAGCAATGAAACAGTTTCAATTTCTACTGAATTTTCAGTATCTCGCTTTCGCGATAAAATACTTGTCGAGGAAGCTCCATAGGTTTCACGTGCAGATAAACGCAGCGTTTCTTTTGTATCTGAAATCGCAGTTTTATACGCTTTTATTTTTTCGGCGATAGACGGATTCAACGCGATATTTGCTTTCAATTCTCTAAAACATACCGGATCTGGATCGAGCGCATGCACTTCTTTGACGGTTTTCGCGGCATACAAACTCAATACGCCACTCCAAGAACCAATGTCTAAAACCACCGAATTTTCATGGACGAAATGATCAAAAATAGCGAAGGTATGCGGTTCCCAATCTGTGGAATTAATGTGTGTCCAATAGTGTTTATTTTGCCCCGGATCAATCTGAAACGTATAATTTTTGAGTTGAACTTCCATGTTTAAAAAGTGTCTAAATCTGAATAGGTAAATATAAAGTCTTTTAAATCGATTTCTGGATCAAAATCCAAATAGCCAACCAACCAAGATTCTTTGGGTTGTGTAATGGTTTGTAACTGTTTTGCCATGGTAGAATCTGCATCAACCTGAAAAAGAAACTCCGTAATCCCTAAGAAAAATGCTTTTCGTTTCAACTTTTTAATGGCTTTTTGTAAGGCTTCCGCAGATGGCGCATAAAACTTTCCAACATGAATAATTGCTTGAATTTTCAACCAAAAAACACAACCTTCGAGTTCCACGAAATGATGACTTTTGAAACTGTTTTTATAATCTATAAAGTCGTTTGTGAATTGTATTTGGTACTTTTCTGGATGTTCAGTAGTTAACTTCTCCATCGCTTCTTTGGAAACTTTTTGCTTGAAAAAGGCATTATATAAATGATTCTTTCGAAACTTATTTAGCACGTTTCCAATGGGAAGTGTATTCACTTTTATATGAAATCGTTGCAAACGTTCGTGTTCTTTCCAGCCTAATTTTTTAGTGCTTCGATGTGTATTTTCACTATGAAAAGCATACACATATTTCATGTCGTTTTCTTTCATTATTTCATACGCAAATGTGGCTAGTGCATTGTGCAATCCTTTTCGCTGATGATTTGGTAGCGTGTATGAATCGCAGGCATGTGCGACATAAATTTCGCGGTCATTATTTTTAAATTTTTGTGGAATGGCTCCATAAAAAGCCACTGGAATTTCATCGCAATACGCAATGCTACAAATGTAATTGACACCAACATACGAGGTATTGTATTTGTTTTGCAAATAGTTGAGGGTGACTTTCTTTTTAAAGACTTTCCAAAAAAGTTCTTTAATTGCAGGAAAATCGTTGTTGTCAACGCGTTTGAGACGATATATTTCTTTGTATAGCATATATTTCTAAAAGTAAGAACCTTTTAATAAATACGCCAATTGTTGTTCCATGGAAATGTACGGATTCATTACGAAACGCGGTTGATACGCTTCATTGTTGGCGTCTTCTTTTGTATTATAATCGACTAATAATAGGCGTTCAAAACCTATTTCTTGGCAATAATTAGCAAGTTCCTGATTGTAATACCCAAACGGAAATGCAAATTCTGTAATCGGTTGATTGCAAATAGTTTCGAGTTGTTGTTTGCTTGTTAAAATTTCACGTTTGGCGGCTTCCAATGGAATATCAACCAAACTCGCGTGTGTTTCGCCGTGCGCACCAATGGTAAATAATGGATGGTCTGCAATTTCTTTGATTTGTTCGGCATTCATCAACTTCCAATACTCCTCAATATCTTTTGGTGGCAACGCTTTCCAGTCATCTTCAAAAACTTCATAGATCAATTTTAAAACTTCGTATGGCAATGCTTTCGCGACATTTTTCATAGAAATTCCATTCCAAATAAATTCTTTTTTAGCATTTTTTTTGTACAAATTCCGTTCAAAAATAATTGCTTGTTTTTCGGTGTGATACGAAACTAAATCAAGAAAATCTGCCCATAAATACGGTGCTTTTTCGTGAATTGTAGTGATGTAGAAACATGCAGGAACCTTGTATTTCTCTAAAATCGGAACTGCGTATGTATAATTATTCAAATAGCCATCATCAAAGGTAATGGCGATGTTTAAAGTGTCTTTTTTGAATTTTTTCTGATAGAAATCATCCAGTGAAATCACATTGTAATGTGTGGTAATATACTTGATAAATTCCTCGAAAAACACTTTCGAAATAAATCGGCTATTGTATTTTGTTTCGCCTTCGCGATCGATTCCGTGATACACCAAAATGCGTTCGCCATACCGATCTTTCAATAGCAATTTGCTAAAACCGAGCTTGAACAAGACGATTTTGTACAGCAAACCCACACGGTATTTAATACGCATCCAAAGCATAATGATAATTTTATTTTTTTAGTACAACGCAAGTTTAGTCTATATAAGCCAACCAAAATCGCACGCAACTTTCTTTTTCCGCAGTGTAGCAAACATTTTTCGTTAAAAATTTTCGAAGCCTTGGAGAAAATTTAGAAAAATGGTTGCGGTTTTAGCTTTTTCAGCTAAAAACACCTCTGGAAAAAGCGCCTTTTCTTTTGTTGAAGCCTGTGCTGAACTCGATTCAGTATTCTTTGGGCGAACAAAGAAAAGAAAATTAAGAACTAAATATTGATGTATGAAATGAATATGTCATTAAATAATACAATTATTTCTTAAATTCAATTTGATATAACTTCCATCCTTCCGGATGTGTTTCTAAAATTTTTAATTTATAATTTTTCTCAATGAATTCCCAATTTTGCATAGGTGTTTTATCGTTCCATTGAACTTTATAGCGTGCAGGATCAAACAAAATCAAATCGTTTTTTTGGAAATTTTCATAACGTTCCATGAACATATTTTTATACTCAAAATCCAAACCGCGACCTTGCATTGCCAAATCTACATCAAAACTATATAAAGTTGCGCCTTCATACGGTTGAATCATCGTTGCCAATTCTTTTTCTGCGATTGTGCGCGTAAATATCAATTTAAAAGTCATGGAAAAAAAGACCAATTGCAATCCTACACAGACAATTCCGATGGGAATAAAAAATCGTTTGATTAATTTCAGGTGCATCAATCTAGCGAAAGCGGGAAATAGTAAAATTAAAATCAACGAAAAAACTAAACCGAGAACGCGTGGATTTTGAAATGGAATTCCCGCCAAAAAGAAAATGTATAACGCGCTACAAATTAGCAGTATTTTTTGATGAAATGAAAACAGCGATTTATAATTTTTAAGTGTAATTAAGCTTAAAATACATCCAATAAAGATAAATCCAGGATGGAAGAATACATACAATGTATAAACCAAATTTGGGAGTGTAAAACTTGATGTGCCGTCTCCAGTGGTAAAACTTGATTTGAAGTAATTTCCAAGCGACCAAGCTTTCAAAAATGAATTGGAAGTAGCTTCAAATAATGCGCCCCATTGGAAAATAAGAAACGGAATTGCGGCAACAAAACTTACTATTGCAGCCATTATAAACTGTTTAAATTTTCTTCTGTTAAATACTAAATACAACGCATACATGATGATCGGGAATGTAATGAAAAGCGAAGCATAACGCGTCATCAAAGCGCAGGTTGCAAAGAAGAAAATAGGAGCTAAGCTAGTATTTTTGTAATACGATTGAAAAAAGAAATAGAATGCTAATACGACAAAAACCAACGCTAGCGCATCCGACATCACAATCAATCCCATTTTTAATAGAAACGGGCAGAAAACGGCAAAAATCAACACGTAAAAGAAGCTGAATGTCGTTTTTGGATATAATAATCGAATTGTTTTTAAGGTATACACACAAACTAAGGAAAAACTCAAACAGCTTATAAATTGCAAGGCAAAAGCGGTACTTCCAAAAAGAAAACCGAACAAACTTCCTAACGCTGGATACAACACAGGCCAAAAATAATTACCAGGATGAATTCCATCAGCCATGTATTCTTGAATAGCGTTTGTGTAGCGCAAATATTCATACGAATCTTGCCCGTACAAACCATCAAAACCAAGAATTCTCAAGGTAAAAACAAAGAGGAACGGAATGCTGAAAAGCGTTAAATTCTCGTAAAAAGGAGTATTGAATTTTTGTAATTTCAAAGGTGGTTTTATTTTGCGTATATAAATATAGTTGTTAAATTGTCGATCGTAAAAAAATAAGATTATTTTTTGCGGTTTAAGCGCAATTAAGCCAATATTCATGATTAATACTAAAAAAGTTATCGTTGTTCTTCCAGCTTATAATGCTTCGGAAACACTGCAAAAAACCTACGAAGAAATTCCGTTTGATATTGTAGACGAAGTAGTTTTGGTAGATGACAATAGTACGGATGAAACATTACAGGTTGCCAAGGATTTAGGAATCAAACATGTATTGAAACACGATGAAAATAAAGGTTATGGCGCTAATCAGAAAAGCTGTTATAAAAAAGCTTTATCGTTAGGAGGCGATATTGTTGTAATGCTGCATCCTGATTATCAATACACGCCAAAACTGATTCATTCCATGGCGTATTTGATTGCAAACGATGTTTATCCTGTAGTCATGGGATCGCGAATTTTAGGAAAAGGCGCGTTGCATGGCGGCATGCCAATGTATAAGTATATTGCAAATCGTTTTTTGACCTTGTTTCAAAATATAGTAATTGGTCAGAAGTTATCCGAATATCACACAGGATTCCGAGCTTTTTCTGCGGAAGTGCTCAATTCATTAAACTTAGAACACAATTCGGACGATTTTATTTTTGACAATCAAATGTTATGTCAAATCTTTAGTAAAGGCTTTGAAATTGCAGAAATTACTTGCCCAACTACCTATTCTGAAGAAAGTTCTTCTATCAATTTTCAACGCAGTATGACATACGGATTAGGTGTGTTGAAAGTTTCGATTCAATATTTTTTACATAAAAAGAAAATTCGATCGTTTCAAATATTCAAATAGTCAGTATCTTTAACAAAAATAATTGCCGTTTTGAAAAAGCATAAAATCCTTTTATACAATCCAATAGCCGTATTCTTTGACATGCCTTTGGCATTGTTAGCCATTGGTTCTGTTCTCGACCCTGAAAAATATGAAGTTATTATAGTTGATGGTCGTATTGATGAAAAACCATTGGAAACCATTGCAAAACATATTGACGATGCTTTGTGCTTTGGAACTACTGTTTTAACGGGAAGACCTATTAAAGATGCGTTAGCGGTAACACAAGCTGTTAAAAAAATGCGTCAAAATCTACCTGTAATTTGGGGCGGATGGCATACTTCTTTGTTTCCAAAACAGACCTTGATAGATGAAATTTGCATTGATGTTACAGCTCAAGGACAAGGAGAAGATACGTTTCAAGAATTGGTAGAAGCTTATGCAACAACAGGTGATGTTTCTGAAGTAAAAGGAATTTGTTACCGAAATGCCGAAGGTGAGATCATCAAAAATCCACCGCGCGTAATTGTAGCGATGGATACGTTTGCCGATATTAATTATGAATTGATTGACGTTGAAAAGTATTTTGAAAAGAAAGGACGAAGACAACTCGATTATATTTCGTCGACAGGTTGTTATTTTAGATGTACATTTTGTGCCGATCCTTTTGTATATAATAGAAAATGGACCGCGATTTCACCAGAAATTATGGTGAATAAATTAGCCGAATTGCACGAAAAATATCAGTTTACCGATTTAAATTTGCAAGATGAAACGTACTTTACATACAGAGATCGTGTGATTGAGATTTCGGAACGTATGATTGAAAAAGGACTAAATATTACGTGGGCAGCCACCATGCGTGCCGATCAAGGTTCGAGAATGACGGTGGAAGATTTCAAAATTTGTGCAAAATCAGGATTGCGAAGATTGTTAATTGGTGTAGAATCTGGTTCGCAAGAAATGATGAATTGGCTCAAAAAAGATATTAAACTTGAACAAGTATATATGTGTGCGGAGCGTTGCAAAGATTTAGGCATCGCAGTACAATTCCCGTTTATTGTTGGTTTCCCAGAAGAAACAGATGAAAGTGTCAGAGAAACCGTAAAAGTTGCTTTGGAATTGAACAGTATGCACCCAAATTTTCACACGCCTATATTTTATTTTAAACCCTATCCGGGAACTACCATTACTCAAAATGTAGTGAAAGATGGTTATAAACTTCCTGAAACCGTTCATGAATGGTCTGATTTTGATTTTGTGGGTTCATCAGGACCTTGGGTAAGCGCGGAAAAATATGATTTCTTTGAGAAGTTTAAGTTTTACCTAAAATTCGCTTATTCTAACCAAAAAGCAATTTATAAGCCATTGCAATTACTCGCAAGATGGCGTTGTAAACACAAATATTTTAGTATTCCTTTGGAGAAGAAAATTGTAGATAAGTTTTTTAAGAAACAACAACTTGCTTAGTATTTGCGACTGTAGATTTTTGATTGACGATTTTTTTAGACGCACTAGCACTTTTTGTATTTTGGTATCGCTTCGCTCTTGGACGCGCTTTGCTTTTAGTATATTGGTACATTCGCGAAAACGTCAACTTCGAGTAAATTTGTGAAACAAATTAGTGTTGAGAAGTACTCTAATTTTCAAATTGACACATTTCCAAATCATCAAATTGAAACATTGTTACATTAAAATCTTTTTCAACTCCTTGGAAATTTGCTCAGCTGCTAACTCAGCACCCGATTCATTGAAGTGAAAATCATCATAAAAGGATTCGGTAGTTTTGGGTAATTCTAAATTGATATACGAAATAGTATTGCGATCGCAAACGGTTTTTAATCGCTCATTAAAGGCCTCCATACCATTATATAATGCTTCTGTGCTGTAAAAGGCTTCATTGTTTGCAAATCCGCTAGTGAGCATTAATTTTTCATATTGAGCTTCCAAATTGGGCTTCCACATGGTTGCTTGTGTAATGAAAATAACGCGGATATTTTTTTCTTTCGCTTGATCGATGATGTTTTGCGTGTTTTTTTCATAACGCGCTAAACCTTCGGTTAAATCGGGAAGCATATAAACACGTTCCACTTGTGTTCTGAGTAGTTTTACATCTGTGACAGCTTGCGTTAAATAGTCTTTATGCTTAAAATAGAAGGAGATATTTTTCTTCGCTCTTCGTGCCAATTTATACAAAGTTAATTTCTTGTAAAATGGAACATTTTCATCTGGAACATGTTGAAATGCTATGCTTTTTAGTTTTTGATCGGGTAAATTTAGATAACGTTCAGACGAAATTAAATAGCCGACTAAATCATTCACACCTTGCATAATGAGTACTGTTTTTACATCGCTTAATGCTTCTTTTTCCAATATGTGTTCAAACTGTAATACATGATGATTGCTGCTATTTCCGGGCCTTCCGAAATTTCCAACCCAATACGAATCGCCTAATTTTGTTTCTAAAAATGCAGGCCACGTTTTTGATTGTGTCAACGCAAAACAAGCTGTTGTGCTTCCGCCAAAAACAACGATTTTATGTTTCGCATCCTCATGGTTTGAAATTGATCGTGCGCCTAATTCATCAAAGGAAACTTCAGAATCTTGATGAATTCCAATGATTTCATCCGAGTTTATTTTCCATGTAAAACCTGAATTTGGAGTCATGGTGTAATAATCAGCAGGAACGACTTCAAGTAGCGACAAAATAATTTCGGCAATAACTAAAATGATGATTGTGAAAATACTGTAATACTTTAATTTTCTAAAAGTTTTTCTAATTTTTCCAAGTTTTTTATTCATCAGTGGATATATGGTTGTTTAGTTTTAAAAAGCTATAGACTTTTGCTGCTACCACTTCGGCACCAGATTCATTAAAGTGCATATCGTCATAAAAGATAGTTTGATTTTTTGGTAATTGTAAATCTATCACGGGAATATTATACGTATTACATACGGTCATTAAACGTTTATTGAAAATTGTCATAATTTCATTTAAAGCTTCACCTGTATATAAAGGAGTTTTATTGTAATGAGCTCTTGCAGCAAGTAAGGTTTTGTATGTATCTGACAAGTTTTTTTGCCAAAGTGTAGGCTGTGTTATGAAAATTACTGAAATATTTCGTTTTTGTGCTTCTGTTATAATTTTTTTTAAATTATGTTCATAATGATTTAAACCATCAGTTAAATCCGGAAGTTTAGTAATAGGTTCTATTTGGGGCTCAAACTTTTCTAAATAATCAAGAGGTTTTCTAGGCTGAGTATGAAAGAGGATTCTCTCTCTTGCTTGTTTTGCCAGTTTAAATAAGGTTAGTCTTCTTAAAAAAGGTAATTCAGAATTTGGAATATGACTAAAAGCACTTTTTTTAACTTCTATATCAGGCATGTGCAGATACTTATCTTTAGAGATTAAGTATCCTCGGCAATCATTTACCCCAACTAATATCAATACTATTTTCGTATCTCTTAATTCGGGTTTATCAAGAATATGTTGAAATTGAACTATATGGTGATTACTGCTATTTCCACTTCTAGCAAAATTACCAACCCAATAAGAGTCTCCTAATTTTTTATCAAGTAAAGCTGTCCAAGTTTTTTCCTGAGTCAATACAGAGCAGATGGTTGTACTTCCGCCAAAAGCAACAATCTTATGAGTTGCTTTTGAATACTCTGAAACAGATCGCGAGCCTAGCGCATCGTATGCTATCTCGTAAAATCCTGAAATACCGTCTATTTTACTTGGGTTTTCAGGATACTTTTGGCTAACATTTGGTGTATTGGTATAATAATCATTTGGGAAAATGTTTGATAATGATAAAATTATTTCGGCTAGCACGAGTATAATCAGTGTAGAAACACTATAATTTATTAAGTTTTTTAGAAATTTTTTACGTGCCATTATGTTACTTTTTTATGAAACGATACCAAGAAAAAGGTGAATTTTTTCTTGCTAAAATTTTATTAATAATATTTCGTTTGTACGTATATAAAACATCAAAATCTTTGACCAAATTTAGATCATGTGCATAATAATTTGCTGCCATTTGTGGAACACCAAGTCCCGTATAATAAGCTTTAGTGCGCTCTTTAGCCGTAGGAATTTCGGTTGCTTTATAAAAAGGACTGTCCATAATATGAATTTCGCCTTTGGCTTTTAAAAAAGTGTTTAAAAGTGTCATTAAACCTTCGAAATCTTCAAAATATTGAATAGCACCATTTAGCGTTATGATGTCAAATTGTGATTCAAACTGTTCTGAAACTTTAAAAATATCAGCATACACAAATTGTATGTTTTTCTTAGGAAAAATTCTAGCAGCTTGCTCCAATTCTTCACGATTGACATCTAAACCAATAACTTGATTTTCTTCGGATACTGCTGCAATTTTGTTTGAAAACCAACCGTTTCCACAACCAATGGTTAAGATTTTCATCGGATCATTCTTTTCCGCTATATACGAAATAAACCGTTCCGTAGATTTTACTCGAAATGGCCATTCATACTTTTGTAAATAAGGTAGTTTTCGAACTTCAGTGTCTGTTAAAATGCGTTGTTCTTTTTCGCGCACAGCGAGATAAACCTTAGAAAAACTAGGATCTTCGGGCGTTATATAATACACATTTTGGAGTTGTGTTACGTTACTGAAATCCATCACTATTATTTGTATAATTTCATACCTGTACGCGCCAAAACGGCTTTCGTTTTTAGCTTGAATGATTTTATGAGACTTTTATCTTTTCCTTTGAGAATTTCTTTGTTGTAATTGACTTCATTGACAATGCGTCGCACCGCAAAATCATAAAATTTTCGGGAATACGTTCGTGTAAAATCAATATCACGATCGGTGGATGTGTCCCAATCGGGTTGTACGGTAATCTTATCCTCGATTTCGTTGTATAACGATGTTCCTTTAATCGGATAGGCAACCGTAATGGTAAAATGTGTTGGATTTGCGGCTTTCAAATAATCAATCGTTTCTTTGATATCTTGCTCATCTTCGCCCGGATAACCTACCATGATAAAGGTTCCTGTTTCCATGCCTAATTCATTCGTTTTTTGAATGGCTTCTTTCACAACATTCACATCCACACGACGATCCATTGCATCAATAATTTTTTGTGAACCACTTTCGGCACCAATCCAAATTCGGAAACAACCCGCTTCTTTCAATAATTGTAAAATATGATCGTTTAAACGTTCGGCACGCGTAATACATTCAAAAGGAATGATGGCATCTTGTTTGATGACTTCTGCATGAAATTCTTCAATCCATTTGTGACTTACGCTAAATACATCATCTACAAACCAAATTGCATCCGGATGATACGTTTCTTTCAACATTTTTAATTCTGCAGCCACCATATTGGCAGGTCTTCTACGGTAACTTTGTCCGTAAACTGCGGTACTACACCATTTACAAGTGTATGGACAACCACGTTGTGTACTTACCGTCATGGAGCTTTGTCCGTGATGTGTTTTCCACGTTTCTAAATATTTTTCCACAGGAATTGCAGCTCTATTTGGCAATGGCAATTCGTTGAGACTTTTCATCTTTACACGCGGTGGAGTTTTTTTAACCTCGCCATTTTCTAAATACGCAATCCCATGAATTTCACTGTAATCTTCTTCATTTACAATTGCTTGATATAACTCTAAGGTGGTTTGTTCGCCTTCGCCAATAATTAAAAAATCGACACCAGTTTTGAGGTAATTTTCTAAGTTGTACGTAATATCGGGTCCGCCCAAAATGATTTTTGGAAAGCCATACATTTCGTCGGTATTTAAAATTTTTACCAATTCAATCACATTAATTTTTGTCATCAAATTCGCATAAATTGCAATGGCTTTTGGTTGTTTTTCTTCTATAAAGCGAAGTTGATCGGCTTTGGAATAAAAGGTGGAATCGTACAGGTGATTTTCAACTTTATTTTCATTCAAATATGCTGAAATATACAATAAACCCAAGGGTGCATACGGACGCATGATGCTCTGCTCTTTCTCATCTTCAAATAAAAAATAAGTATGTGTAAGAATGATGCTCATGGGTTTTTTTACGTCATTTTATGGATGCGAAGATACGTATTTTCTATCGCCTTTAAAGTGAACATTAGACAGATTTTTGATGTTTTTCTGTTTCGATATGCAATTGATTTCTATTCGAAAATCTGCACAAATTATCAAGAAAATGAGCTAATGCAGCACTTTTGAGAATTTTAAATGAAATACGAGTCTTTAAACGCTTTATCAAATTGATTTTTGTAGTTGTTATTAATAATTCATTTTAGAAGGAATGTGCTTTAAAATTTCTAGTATTTTGTTGTAATTTGCTTGAAATTGAGTGGAAAAGGAAGAATTAGCTTTTGCATATCCAACACAAACAATTTATAGTATCCAACAATAGTATTAATACACGGTAACATGGGAAGGTTTACAAGAAAAAGTAAAGATGAAATTGGAAGAGCTCCTGATGAATTATTCTTTAGAGGTGAAAAAAAGATTGATAATGTGCGATTGCGTGTGATTGATTTTGATGCAAATCAATTTGAAGAAGTCAGTATTTTAAAAACGAAAGAGGTTATTAAATACAGAGAAAAAGATTCTGTTACTTGGTTTAATATCGACGGATTGCACAATGCAGAAGCTCTGTCAAATATTGCCACGTCATTCCAGTTGGATAAAATAGTTTTAGCGGATGTGATGGATATTTATGCGCGTCCCAAAGTTCATGATTATGACAATTGTGTGTCATTGTCTATAAAAATGTTGCAAATGGATGATATAACAGGTGTGATTTCTGTGGAAAACCTGAGTATTGTATTAACTAAATCGGTATTAATATCTTTTCAAGAACGTGATGGAGATGTATTTGATCCTGTACGTGAACGTATTAAAAATGAAAAAAGACGTATCAGAAAATCGGGAACAGATTATTTAATGTACGCACTTTTAGATATTGTCATCGATAATTACATTTATATCATCAGTAATCTTGGAGAGAGAATTGAAAGTTTGGAAGAAAAATTATTAGACAATCCAAGTAAAAAGATATTAGGTAGGATCAACTTACTAAAGAAAGAATTAAACTTTTTACGAAAAAACATCAATCCTGCTCAAGAAATGATATTGGCGCTCTCAAAACTAGATTCAGAATTTATAAAAGAGACAAGCTTTGTACACTTTAAAGAATTGGTGGGTAACATCAATCAGGCTGTAGAATCATCCGATAGTTACCGAGAAATATTATCAGATCAATTAAATATTTATCACATGACTATTAGTTCTAAACTGAACGATATCATGAAATTTTTAACCGTTTTTTCAGTGGTTTTTATTCCGTTGACTTTTATTGCGGGGATTTATGGAACTAATTTTGAGTTTGTTCCAGAGTTGAAATATAAATACAGCTATTTCATTATGTGGGGCGTTATGATTATTGTAGCATCTGGAATGCTGATCTATTTCAAAAGAAAAAAGTGGTTGTAGTCAGTAGAAATTAAAATGTACATACGACATCTTTAACGAACTATTTTCATTACTTTTTCTCCAAAACAATCAAAAAATGATCTGCATACTTTGCAAGTGAAGAAGCTGTTATAATCGAATCTAATCCTTTGAAAATAGGTAACATTGGAAATTTAGCCACAAACGACTTTTCTAAGTACGATGGCGGAATTGTGACTCCAATTGGTTTTACTTTAGTGGTTGTGAAGTTTACATCTGCTATGGCGGAAATGTCTCTTGGATTGTAGTACCAAGTTTCCACACCAACACCATCAACATTGGCAACTACACTTTCATTGGTATTTCTTCGTTTCGCTTTCGCGCGATCGCCTTTTAAGGTAAAATAAAAGCGTTCCCACAAACACTGTTTTGGCATCACCACCAAGATTAATTTTCCATTTGGAAGCAATAGATCTGTTGTTTTTTCAAGAAATGCTTGTAATTGTTCTTTTGATAAACAGTTCAATCCGCCAAAATTTGAAAAGATGACATCAAATTTTTTAATGAATGTCTTTGTTGAAATGGTATTGATATCTTGTACTTTAAACGCAACATTTTTAGGATGTTTTTTTGCTTTTGCAACTGCAATCATACCTTCCGAAATATCAGTCGCAATCACATCATGATGCATTTTAGCAAAGGTAATTGCGTCTGCGCCAGTTCCACAATTTAGCTCCAAAATAGATAGCTTTTTTCCTTGTTGTAGGATTGGTTTTATATGTTTAAACACCAATTTTCGTTGTGCTTTTCCAATATTAGAATACGTAAAAATAGTATCGTATTGCGGTGCTGCTAAATCAAAATCGCTATGCATGGGTAGGCTTCATGTTTTTGAGTTGAATTTTATCTACAAATGCTGACGGAATGTAATAACCGAGCAATAGCATAGAGCGCAACTCAGATTTCGTAATAGAAAAAGGATTCTTAAAGAACTTTTTAATATTTTCAGCAGCCTGACTTTTGCGATATTCTTTATGAACGTAACGTTGTAATTTTCTATAAAATTTAGTGCTATACGTTCCTTTAAACATCATGGCTAAATCATCAGAATCGGTCCAATTGGCTTTCAATTGTAAATCATCTTTTACTTTATCATAAAACTTTGTTCCTGGAAGCGGATACGAAACAGAAACACCAATATTGTCAGGGACCAACTCTTTAATCATTTGAATAGTTTTGACAATATCTTCTTTGGTTTCTTCCAAATACCCAAATTGAATAAAGAATGCCACGCGCACCTTTTTTGCTTTCAATAAGCGTGTTGCTTCATAAATTTGTTCCACTTTGGTTTCTTTATCCATCGCGTCCAAAATTGCTTGTGAGCCACTTTCTGCGCCAACCCAAACTTCTTCCAACCCACTTTCTGCCAACGCATCAATAGTGTCTTCTTTCAATAATAAATCAACACGACTTTGTATGTAATACGAAATAGAAAGTTTTTCTTTTTTGAGTTCAACATTAAAATTCTGAACCCAATTTGGCTTCAAGCCAAAAATATCATCACACATCCAAAAGCGATTCACGCCATAGGTTTCGCTGAGATATTTGATATGTTTTGTAATATATGTAGGCGAATGTGAGTTGTAACGATTTCCATAAATGGGCTTTGCACACCAATTACATTTAAACGGACAACCACGTGTAGTTGCCATATTTAAGGTAAATTCGTTTCCGCCGTTTTCCCAGATTTTTCTGTAGGGTTCAATATCTATTAAATCCCAAGCGGGCATTGGCAATTGATCCAAATCGCGCAACACCGGATGTTTAGGATTCTTTATAAATTCGCCCTCTTTTTCAAAAACGATTCCTTTAATAGCAGTTGTATCTTCATTAACTGTTAAGGCATCCACCAATTCTTTCAAGGAAATTTCGCCTTCACCTTGAATCACAAAATCGGCACCAGCTTCTATATATTTTTCATAATGATCCGTAGAATCCGAACTGCAAACAATGACATGACAATCTAAGTTTTTGGCAATTTTAATCATCTCAAAAGCAGCTTCACGCATTGTGGTTAAGCACATTTTTGTCAAGTAATTAAAGCCATCATCGTAAATTACAAATGTTTTTGGCGTGTGTTTTTCTAAATACGGTTGAATCGTTTTTGGATCGTCCAATAAATTTGCATCAAACACACCAACACGATACCCGTTTTCACGCAAATAGGAAGCGGCATATAAGGTTCCTAATGGCGGATAAGGCGTTTGATTTTTCCATTGTTTGGCATCAAACTTATAATAATACGAATGTGAAAAGACAACATCAAGCATGTTTTTTTGGATATTTCAAATTGTGCTGTTTTATAACTTCATGGTAACGTTCGTCAAGACGCGTAATTACTTTATTTTGATAGTTTTGTGGATGATGTTTTGAAACATGTCTTGTCGATTTCATAGCAATATCAAAATCTTCTTTTGCCAAGTGCTTAAATTTTTTGCTCCACTTTTTTAGGGTAACTTTTTGTAAAAACGTATCTAATCTTAAACCAAGTGAACCATTAAACAGTTGTTGAATCACTTTAGAGAGTCTGCTTTTTTCAGTATTTCGTATGGTACTTAGTTTTGTAGGCGGTTTATTAGGGAAAAATGGGAATGCCCATGTATTTGCTTTTAAGAAAGCTTCAAAAGCAGCTGTGCCATACAAAGGAATGAGTGTTGCGATTTCAGTAGCGGTAAATAAATTTTGCTCAGAAATTTCTAAACGATCTGTACTTATGAAATAATTTACGCAGAAATATTTTTTTGAATTGAGCAAGAAGATTTTTTTGTACAAGACTAATAACGTTCTTGCAATCCATAAGCGATTTGGCTTCGTAATGATAAAAAAGTCAAAATCACCATCATCATCATAATAACCTTTTGACAATGCGCCCGATAGGCAAACACCTTTTACATAAGGAAACTTAGCGATTCTTCTAGAAACTTTGATGGCTTTGGGCATGATATTTCGTGCCATTTCATTTCCTTTCAATCTGCGTTCCACACGATCAGGGTTATTTACATCTAGATAAAAACCATCCACATTAAAAATAACCCCTTTTTTTACAAGCACATCAATTTCGGCATCAACAGCCTTTTGATCCTTGTCGTCAGAGAATTGAAAAATTTCAGTTCTCGTCAACGGATACTTGAAAAGGGAGAAATATAGTATGGTTTTTAAGGCACTCACTATTTTTTGGTTTTATGTCTTCAAAAGTACTCAAAATTCTACTTCTTAAAGCGAGGTTTCTCAATAAAAAACGAAATCTTACAATTTAGTTCTTTTCTTAATAAGTGTTAATATTTACACAAATATGGGCTGAATTTTACAAGGTTTCTTACATTTATAACAATCAATCAACGAAAAAACGACTAATGAAACCCTTCCTATTGCTATATGTAGGATTTTTGTGCATTCCATATTTAGGATTTTCACAAGAAGCCACAACAACCATTCCGAAAAGAATCTATACAACAAGCATTGTTAAAGGAGAATCTCCAAAAATTGATGGAATTCTCGATGATGCCAGTTGGAATTCTGTGGAATGGGCAACTGATTTTATTGAGAATCGACCTGACGAAAATACACCACCAACCGAGCAAACAAAATTCAAAATAATGTACGATGCCAAGTTTTTATATGTTGCGGTGCGTGCTATAGATGCAAATCCGGATCAAATTGTAAAACGTTTGTCACGCCGTGATGGTTTTGATGGCGATTGGGTTGAAATTAATATAGATAGTTACCACGATAAGCGCACCGGTTTTTCATTTACCGTCACTGCGGCAGGTGTAAAAGGAGACGAGTTTATCTCGAATAATGGAAACAATTGGGACGGAAGTTGGAATCCAATTTGGTACACAAAAACAAATGTAGATAGCGAAGGTTGGACTGCCGAAATGAAGATTCCGTTTAGCCAATTGCGTTTTGGAAAAAGTGAAGAACAAATTTGGGGATTGCAAGTACAGCGTCGTTTTTTCAGAAAAGAAGAACGTTCTACATGGCAACGAATTCCGTTGGATGCGCCAGGTTGGGTAAGTGAAATGGGCGAATTACACGGATTAAAAAATATCAAACCACAAAAACAAATTGAAATACAACCATACGTAGTCACGCAATATGACACCTATCCGGATGAAGCTGGAAATCCATTTCGTGATGGGGAAGATTTTAAACTAAATGGCGGGCTCGATGGAAAAATTGGTGTGACCAATGATTTAACCTTAGATTTTACCATCAATCCCGATTTTGGTCAAGTGGAAGCCGATCCAGCAGCCATTGCGTTGGATGGTTTTCAGATTTTCTTCCGAGAACAACGCCCGTTTTTTGTAGAAAATAAAAACATTTTTGATTATCAATTTGCGAACGGACAAGATAATGTGTTTTATTCCAGACGAATTGGAAGAAGTCCACAAGGTTTCCCAAATACTGCAAGTGGCGAATTTGTCGATCAACCTCAAAATTCTACCATTTTAGGCGCTGCGAAATTTAGTGGAAAAACAAAAAATGGTTGGTCTATCGGCGTTTTAGAAAGTGTCACTGGAAAAGAATTTGCCGAAATTGACAACAACGGAACACGAAGAGAAGAATTGGTAGAACCCTTGACAAATTACTTTGTAGGACGTTTGCAAAAAGATTTTAACGAACGGAATAGTTATGTTGGAGGAATTTTTACAGCGACAAATAGGCGCTTAGAAGATAATCTTAACTTTCTTCACAAATCCGCTTATACTGGTGGATTGGACTTTAAACACAATTGGAAAGACCGAACGTTTTACGCAGAAGGAAATGTTGTGTTGAGTCATGTGCAAGGAAGCAAAGAAGCCATTGCAAGTACGCAACAATCGTTGACACATTTGTTTCAACGTGTCGATGCGGGACATGTTGAGGTGGATTTGGATAGAACTTCGCTCACAGGAACAGGCGGAAAGTTTGAAGCTGGAAAAGCTGGCGGCGGAACTTGGCGTTACGATGCAGGAATTATATGGCGTTCGCCAGAATTGGAACTGAACGATGTTGGTTTTCTGCGGCAAGCAGATGAAATTCGTCAATATGCGAATGTTCGGTATCAAACCACAAAATCAGTTGGGAAATTTAGAAGGATTTCTGCGAGATTTTCACAATTTACAACCTATGATTTTGAAGGAAACTATAATCGAATTCAATATGAATTAAACGGAAATATGCAATTTCAAAACAATTGGTGGATTGACTTTGGCGGCGCACATAAACCGAGAATTTATACCAATACATTTTTACGTGGCGGACCGCGTTGGCGTTTTTCTGAAGAAAACTATGGATTTGCCTTTTTTGGAACCGATGAGCGTAAAAAATTGCGAACAAGTTTTGGCGGCGTATATTCAAAAGCAAAAGAGGATAATTTTACGTTTATAGAAATAAGTGGCGATGTAACGTATCAGCCAACAAACGCATTGCGAATTTCTATTGGACCGCAATACAATTATAATCCGAATAAAACACAATATGTAACAGAAGCTGACAACAACGGAACTGCGCGTTATATTTTAGGAACGATTGACAATCAAACCTTGAGTGCTTCTGTTCGATTAAATTATACGATTAATCCGAATTTATCGATTCAGTATTACGGACAACCGTTTGTTTCTATCGGAAGGTATACAGATTTTAAATATGTGACGAATTCAATTGCAGCTAATTTAAACGATCGTTTTTACCAATATCAACCCAATGAAATTGTCTTTGATGCCGCTACAGATTCCTATTTAATTGATGAAGGAGCAAACGGAAATGTGGACTATTCCATCGGAAATCCTGATTTTTCTTTTGTGCAATTTCGATCAAATTTAGTCATCCGTTGGGAATATATTCCGGGTTCCGAATTGTTCTTAGTTTGGTCGCAAGGAACGACAGGTTTCGGGAACGCAAGCGATCATTTATTGAGAAGTTTAGACCAACAAATTCTGAGTCAACAACCTGAAAATATCTTTTTGATGAAGTTTACGTATCGGTTTGTGTTGTAGCTCGCTTTGCTCGCTGATTATTTGTTTATGGTTCGCTTTGCTCACTGTTTATAAGTTTATGAGTTGTCTATTGGCTTCCCCGAATCTTCGATTTCCTGCGTGCCACATTGAGCGGAGTCGAAATGCAGGCAGGAATCCAACATAGAGAAGAATTAAAGCTTATACTTCAGCGCATAATTTACCAAACCAGTATTGCTTTTGATTCCAAGTTTTTTGTGAATGTTTTTACGATGTGTATCAATCGTAAATCTACTTATTTTAAGTTGTTTGGCAATTTCAAGAGATGTTCTGCCTTTGGCAATTAGTTGCAATATTTCTTTTTCTCTTCGCGTAAGTATTTGTTCGGTGGCAATAGGTTCATTGTCAAACCAAGCTTGTATTTCATCAGGAAGATTTTCACTGATATAATATTCGCCTTTTATAATCGTATGTATTGCTTGGACTAAGGTTTTCTTTTCTACATTTTTGGTTACATAGCCTTTTGCGCCCGCGTCTAACATTTCTATAACATCTACACTTTGATCAAACATGCTTAGTGCCAGCACTTTAATTTTAGGAAAATCTTTGTGGAGCATTTTTGTGACAGAAACACCATCTAACACTGGCATTCTGATGTCGGTTAATACAACATCTGGAATCAATCCATCTTCGATAAGTTTGTATAAAACCAATCCATTCGTTGCTTCGCCAATAATAGAAATTCCAATTTCGTTCGCTAAAATAGATTTTATCCCATCTATAAATAATTGATGATCGTCCGCTATAATGATGTTTACATTCATAATGGAATGTTTAAAATTACCGTCGTTCCGTTTCCTTCAGAAGCATCTATAAACAATTCGCCATGCAGTTTTTCTATGCGTTTTTCAATATTAATTAATCCTATTCCAGAAGCTTTTTTTGTGACATTGAACCCTTTTCCATTATCTTCTACAATAATATTTAAGCTGTTGTTTTCTTCCGAAAATTGTACTGTGGCTTCCGTAGCATTTGCATGTTTTATAATGTTTGTGAGTAACTCTTGTATGATTCTAAAGAGTTGTATTTCTTGTGCGTTTTTAAGGCGATTTTTCACATCGATATTAATAACATCAATGTGTAGTTTTTTCGTTTCCGAAATTTGATTGGCAATCGCTATTGTTGAAGGAATCAGTCCTTTATCTATGCGAGCGCCGAAGTTTTTATTTTTAGAAATATTTCGAATTTCACCGTATGTCGTATCTAAAAGGTCTTTAATTTTATCATAATGATTGGTAAACGCTTCTTTCGTGTCATAGCTTTCTACATATAGTTTTAAGGTTGCGACTTTACTGCCCAAATTGTCATGTAAATCGGCAGCCATATCCATGCGTTCTTGTTCTTGAGCATCCAAGATGGCATCAATTCCTTCTAGTTCTTTGGTTTTTAATAGCTGATTGAATTCCTGTTCTTTTATTGTCAAACCTTGCTTCATGATGATACGCTTGCGTTTCGCATTTTTGAGGAGCATATATATAATAAAAAGCGTAATTAATAAGATGCCTAGTGAAGCAAAGAGCAGATTTCTGTTTTGTTTTCTTTTGTAATTCGCTTGTGAATTGTCTGCTTGTAATTGTAATATTTCCTTTTCCTTCTTCTCTGTCTCGTACTTGGTTTGGATGTCTAAAATCGTCTTTTGATTTTCTACGCTCAATAAACTATCGTTCAAGATTCTCGCTTTTTCAGAGAAATACAATGCTTTTTTTGGATCGTTTAAGCCTTCATAGGCACTTTTTAAATAGGTGTAGACAACGGTTAATTGTTTGCCTTTTACAACAGGTTTTGCTTTTTCTAAATAAGAAATTGCTTTTTTGTATTCTTTATTTTTAAGGTAAATCAAGCCCAAATTACTTTCCGTGATTTCAATTCCTGATTTAAGATTGAGTTCGTTTTTTAATTGATAGGCTTCTTCAAGATACTTTTGAGCTCTTGGTGGTTCACTTTCCAAATAAATGTTTCCTAAGTTGTTGTAAATTAGTGATAAAGAACGCTTGTCATTGAGGTTTTTTGCTAAGGTTTCTGCTTTTGTATAATACCCGATCGCTTTTATGGTATCTCCTTTTCTAAAATATTGCGTGGCTAAATTTGGGAGTGTAATCAATTGAAATTGCACAAAATTATTTTCATTAAAAATCTGAAGTGCTTTTTCGCTGTATTCAATTGCTTTTTCATAGTTTTCTAATTCTGCAAAAGCGCTCGCAATATTACTATAGCATTTGGCAGCATTCAGATCGTCCTTTGTGTTTTCAAAAAAAGAAGCACTTTCGGTGAGTATTTGTATGGTTTTTTCATAGTTTCCTTGACGTAAAGAAATCGCGCCTAAGCTAATGTTGATAATTGCCACACGGTTGCTATCTTTTAGTTTTGAGAGGATCGCTTTTGAGTTTTCAAAATAGTGAACCGCAGAGTCTAATTGTCCTGTAAAGAAATGTAAACGACCAATTTCGTTGGTGGTTTCCGCAAGTAAAGAATCATTCGTGCTAAAAAGTAAGGCTTTATAAGCGTAGGTTTTTGCTTTTGCCAAATCGACACGTTCATACAACTTTGCCAATTGCAATTTTATGTTGGCACTTTCATAGGTGTTTGTTGTCGTATCTAATGCTTTTGTTAAGCTGTCTATTTCTGGAGTTTGCCCCAAAAACAAGCATGGAAATAGCAATGCAACTACAAGGAGGATTCTCATAAAATGGTGGTTGGTTGTTTAAATATACGGATTATTTAGAAGCTATTAAGTTGCTTATCAATGTGTTTAATTAATTATCTAGTGCAACTACATCAAATTTTTGCAGTTGCACTAGAAAAAAATAGTTGATAAATTACTACTTGCAATAAAAAGTGAAATCGGAAACAAACACCACTCTTGGGTAGCGTTTTGCCATTCGAGCTCTTACACCAGGCAAGTCTTGAATTGCGCCAAAACGCCAATAGCCACCAGTATCTTTTGTCTGTTTAGAATAGACACCTAGTTTGCTTTTGTAATAGGCTTCGATATGCTCTTTAAATTGATGTCCTATTGCATTTTGCCATCCGTAACGTCCATTTTCAGAACAACTCGTGCTTTTTATAGAGCCAATAAACATTACTTGTACAGAATTCAAATGATTTTGTTTTTTAGCGTCATAGTTTACCCAGTATAGTGCGTAAGGGTAATAATTAATGGTTTTCTTTTGTGCAAAACTATTCGTGATGAATAGAAAACAACCAATCAATAAAGCGATTTTTACAATACGTTTACTTTTCATAATATGTGATTTTTAAGTTTTATGATATAAAAGTAAGCAGCGTTTTATCTTTTGGCTATACCTAATGCTAGGTATCAAGGTTTTTAGAATTGTAAAGAGGGAAAGGAGTTTTTCGGCATATAATTTGATGATGAGTAAGCCATTAACAATTAAAAACCATTATTATGAAAAAATTACTATTCTCAGTATTAAGTGTGTTCTTATTTTCTTGTGCATCTGATGACGATGTTGCACCAGAAACAGGATTGGCAGGAACTTGGAAAATGACTTCCTATGAAGTCGAAAACCCGTATGATTTTAATGGCGATGGAACCGCAAGCCGAAACTTAATTACTGAAACCAATTGTTACCAAAATGAAACAATTCAACTTAATGCAGATGGAAGTGCGTTAGCAATTTCAACTTCCTATCTTACTGTTGTAGCAAACTTAGTTGCAGGAACCACGGACGAATTTACGTATACGTTAAATTGTGAAACTGAGACAGAAGCTTTTCCGACAACTTGGTCATTAAATAATACAGCGTTGTCATTTCAAGAAGATGATGGATTTACTGTAACAGCAACACTTGATTTTAGCAACCAATTTTCATTTACAATTCCGCAAGGATTTGAAATATATACAGGTACTGGATTCAATGTTGTGACAGAAGAAGATATTACAGTTATATATACAAAACAATAGGTTGCAAATTTGAGTCAGCAAGCTTGAAATAAGAAAAGCACTAAAATGTTAGTTTTAGTGCTTTTCTTTTATATTTTTTTAGAAAATATTCACTTCGGCAGTCTCAGTGAAAACATAATAATGACAATCGTTTAGTAACGAAAATCGTAACTCTGGAATCAACAATCGAAAATCGTCAATCAAAAAATGGCTTAATGCGCTTCCAACCAATTTTGTCCAATTCCAATCTCAACATCTAACGGAACGTCCATTTTAAAAGCATTTTCCATTTCTTCTTTAATGATTGGTTTGATGATGTCTACTTCGTCTTTATGTGCGTCAAACACCAATTCATCATGAACTTGTAAGAGCATTTTCGATTTAAAACCTTCTTTCTCAAAACGATTGTAAATATTAATCATGGCAAGTTTAATGATATCTGCCGCACTTCCTTGAATAGGAGCATTCACCGCATTTCGTTCCGCAGCACCACGAACAATGGCGTTTCGAGAATTGATGTCTTTTAGATAGCGACGTCTTCCTAAGACCGTTTCTACATAACCGTGATCGCGTGCAAAATCAACCTGACCTGCCATGTACGCTTTCAACTTTGGATAGGTTTCGTAATACGTATCAATCAACTCTTTGGCTTCACTTCGTGATAAATCCGTTTGATTGCTCAAACCAAAGGCAGAAACCCCGTAAATGATTCCGAAGTTCACTGTTTTTGCGTTTCCACGTTGTTCACGTGTTACTTCTTCCACAGGAACATTAAAGACTTTAGAAGCGGTTGAAGTGTGAATATCGATACCATCTTTAAACGCTTGCAGCATCGTGTCTTCTTTGCTTAATGCAGCAATAATTCGCAATTCAATCTGAGAATAATCGGCAGCGAGTAACACAAAATTTTCATCGCGTGGAATAAACGCTTTTCGGACTTGTCGTCCACGTTCGGTACGAATTGGAATGTTCTGTAAATTAGGATTGTTAGAACTCAATCGACCAGTTGCGGCCACCGCTTGTGCATATACGGTATGAATTCGATGTGTTTTCGGGTTGATTTCATTCGGCAACGCATCCACATACGTGCTTTTGAGTTTATTATATTGTCGCCATTCTAAAATATCGCGTACAATTTCATGATCTTTTGCCAAGTATGATAATACATCTTCCGCCGTAGAATATTGCCCCGTTTTTGTTTTCTTAGGTTTGTCCACCAACTTTAATTTGTCAAACAAAATGGGACCTAATTGTTTTGGAGAAGCTAAATTAAATTCTTCGCCAGCTTGCTCAAAAATACTTTTTTCTAAACGGTCAATGTCTGTTGTCAAAGCAACCGATAATTCTTTTAAGAAATCAGGATTTATATTAATTCCTTCAATTTCCATCGCCGAAAGTACACTTACTAGAGGAACTTCCACATCTGTGAATAATTTTGTCAAATGACCACTTTCCAATTCTTTGATAAAATGTTCTTTGAGTTGATAGGTAATATCTGCATCTTCCACTGCGTATTCCGTTTGTTGTTCCAATGGAACTTCTCGCATGGATAATTGATTTTTCCCTTTTTTTCCAATCAATTCCACAATAGAAACTGGTTGATAATTTAGATACGTTTCTGATAAAACATCCATATTATGTCGCATATCCGGATTGATCAAATAATGCGCAATCATCGTATCAAATAATGGACCTTTTACGGGCATATCATAGTTTGATAACACTTTGATATCGTATTTTAAATTCTGTCCTACTTTTTCAATCGTCATACTTTCAAAAAACGGACGGAATTCTTCTAAAATTTCTTTGGTTTCATCTTGATCTGCTGGAAAGGCTACATAATATCCTTTTCCTTTTTCCCATGAAAATGCAACGCCGACTAATTCTACTTCAAGCGCTTTTAAACCTGTTGTTTCTGTGTCAAAACATACACTTTGTTGTTTCAATAGTTTTTGAAGCAACATTTTTCGTGCTAATGGCGTATTTGCCAATTGGTAAAAATGATCGGTTGTTTTGATGGTTTCATATCCAGAAACCGTCACTTCTTCATCCACATTTCCGCTTCCAGGTACGGCAAACAAATCAAATTGACCAGTTGCTGCTGCTTTTTTAGGAGTCGTTTTTGAAGTTGTTTTTGTTTCCGCTGCGACGGAATTTTCTTCGGGTGCGGTAAATGTTTTAATTAAGTTATCAAGCAATCGACGGAATTCTAATTCGGTAAAAATTTCTTTCACCGCTTCCAAATCGGGTTGAGAAAGTTCAAAATTTTCTTCATGAAAATCTACTGGAACATCCAACATAATGGTTGCCAATTGTTTGGAAAGTAAGCCTAATTCTTTACTCGCTTCCACTTTCTCTTTCATCTTACCTTTCAGCTCATGTGTATTGGCTAACAAGTTTTCCATGCTTCCGTATTCCGCTAAAAACTTCTTGGCAGTTTTTTCGCCAACACCAGGCAATCCGGGAATATTATCGACAGAATCGCCCATCATTCCTAAGAAATCAATTACTTGCTCAGGTCGTTCTACGCCAAATTTTTCTTGTATTTCAGGAATTCCCCACGTTTCATATCCGCCACCAAACATTGGGCGATACATAAAAATATTTTCAGATACCAACTGTGCAAAATCCTTATCGGGTGTTACCATAAAGGTTTTGTAACCTTCTTTTTCGGCTTTCTTTGCAAGTGTTCCAATGATATCATCGGCTTCATAGCCAGTTTTCACAATAATAGGAATGTGCATGGCTTTTAGAATCGTTTCAATATACGGAATGGCAATTCGGATAGCTTCTGGAGTTTCCTGTCGGTTTGCTTTATATTCGGGAAATGCTTCTACACGATCTACACTTCCACCTTTATCGAAACAAACGGCTAAATGATCAGGT